>JAJXZA010000044.1 GCA_021780285.1 Planctomycetota bacterium | reverse complement strand
ACGTTTACAGTTGCTGGCCGTCATGGTTCGCGGAGCACACGGCGTCGATAGCCCGCTTGGGCCAGAATATTTGAAAAAACTGTGAAGTGCATATCGTAAATCTTCCTCTGGGACACTACACTAGCACCATATCGAGCGTCCAAAACACACCTGCACAGCGTTATGCGCGCTACACCCTGCGCTACAGACGTTAGACCGTTGGCGTGCATCGTGGTGCATTTATATGCAATAGCGAAAGATTTTAAGACGATGTATTTATGTGATGTATGCGCAAAAAAACGTTGATTTTATTGTGTTTTCTTAATGTTTCGACACGTCCTGTGGTTACTGCGGGCGAGAGGAGTCGAACCTCCACGTCTTTTGGACACTAGAACCTGAATCTAGCGCGTCTGCCAATTCCGCCACGCCCGCGAAACAGGACCGAATTGTAATGCCAAGCAGGGCAAAAATCCAACCTCACACAAACGCCCGGCGTGCCACAAATGCTTCATAATCAGCCGGGGTGTCTATTCCGTGCGGAGCATTGTTTGTGCGAACCACAAGAATCTTATAACCGAGGTACAACGCGCGGAGTTGTTCCAACTTTTCGGCGCATTCGAGCTGGCAGGGGGGGGCTGCGGCCAGTTGCAGCAGCACGTCGCGTCGGTAAGCGTATATGCCGAGGTGCTTCTGGTAGCATCGGCGGACATCTGTTTGGCTTGTGATGTTTCCCTCGCGATCAAATGGAATGACGCTTCGCGAGAAGTACAAAGCGCTGCTCTGCTGGTCGCACACAACCTTCACTACGTTTGGTGAGAGTAATTCCTGACGGCTTGCCACCGGCGCTGCGGCGGTTGACATGCCGGTACTTGGAGTGCTGCAGGCGACAATCAACTCGTCAATAAGCTCCGGGG
This sequence comes from Planctomycetota bacterium, assembly GCA_021780285.1. Taxonomy (GTDB): domain Bacteria; phylum Planctomycetota; class Phycisphaerae; order WQYP01; family WQYP01; genus JABEVB01. The sequence goes on along the minus strand of JAJXZA010000044.1, from coordinate 10,274 downwards.
CAATTTCCGGCTCGTCGCCTTGTACGTTTACCACTATATCGTAACGCGCAAAAGCTGGTCGTGCGGCGACTTCAGCGATGCGGTCGGTTCCTGAAAGATGTGTTGATTGTGTTAATTCGCATCGGCCGCCAAAAGATTGTACCGCGGCGGCAATTCGCTGATCGTCGGTGGCCACCACCACCAAGTCGGCGCGTTTTGCCTTTGAAGCCTGCTCCACCACATACTCGATCAGGTATTTACCAGTGCGATTAAGCAGCGGCTTGCCTGGCAATCGCGTGGAATTGAAACGTGCTGGAATAACAATCATGGCGGGCACGATATTTTACTCCGTTGAAAGATTATGCTGTAAGGCGTGGGCTGTACCTGCCGGTAAAACCTTGGCGGCTGCGGCAAGAAGGGCTTTGTAGGCCTCAGTCAATGCCTGTGGAATGACCCGCACATTGCCTGTGACACTCATGAAGTTAACGTCGCCATTCCACCGTGGCACGATGTGCATGTGCACATGGCCCGGAACGCCCGCTCCGGCGCAGCGGCCGATGTTCAGGCCGATATTGAAACCCTGCGGATTCATGGCTTCGGAAAGAAGTTGTTGACCCAATACCACCAGTTCCATCATAGAGCTACGCGTATCGGTGGAAAGCTGGCTGAGGTCGGCAGCGTGCTGGTATGGCGCTACCAGTAGATGCCCGTTAACATAAGGAAACTTATTCATCATCAAAATGCATCGGCTGTTGCGTGCCAGCACCAGATGTGGCGCATCGCTTTGCGGCATGGTGGCTGCCTCACACAGAAAGCATCCCGTACCACCGTCGGCAACCGTTCGAATGTAATCAATGCGCCAGGGCGCCCATAAAGCGTCGTTCATGCTTCAATTCCTGCCAACTCGTTTGACCAACATACGGCCATGCGGGCATTATATGGTGGATTGGGTAACTTTACCGAGGACGGTGTGATGACAGATGCTTCCAGAAAATCGGCTGCCGGCAATATTGCCGAGCCTTGTGTTGTGGTCATTTTTGGCGCCACTGGTGATTTGACGGGACGCAAGCTATTGCCGGCCATTTATAACCTGACCCGGGACGGTGCTTTGCCCAAGTCTTCGGTGATAGTTGGGTTTGCCCGGAGAGCAAAGACCGACGAACAATTTCGGGCTGAAATGCTTGACGCGGTTAATAAGTTTTCGCGCGTAAAGCCGGCTGAGAAAGAGGTATGGGACGATTTAGCGCAGCGTTTATTTTATCATCAAAGCACATTTGAGGATGCCGGCGGGTATCAATCGCTTGCCAAACGCCTCTTTGAATTAGACGAGCGTTTTGGCACCGGCGGTCGCAGATTGTACTACCTTTCGACCAGCCCGACGGAATTTGCGCCGATTGTAGATCACCTGGGCGAGTCGGGCTTGGGCAATATTGATCCGTTCAGCAGCAGCGCCTGGCGTCGCATCATTGTGGAGAAGCCGTTCGGGCGAAATCTAGCCACGGCGCGAGAGCTTAACGCCCATATAAATCGGGTATTTGACGAGTCGCAGGTATTTCGCATAGACCATTACCTCGGCAAGCAGACCGTGCAGAATTTTTTAATCTTTCGCTTCGCCAACGGCATTTTTGAGCCGATCTGGAACCGTCGTTATGTGGATCATGTGCAGATCACCGTTGGCGAAACTCTTGGGGTGGAGGGGCGCGGCGGATACTTTGAAACAGCGGGCACACTGCGCGATATGCTGCAGAACCATCTGATGCAATTGCTGACGTTAATTGCGATGGAGCCGCCGGTGGCGCTCGACGGAGATGCCATCCGCGACGAAAAAGTACGTGTTCTAAAATCTATTCCATTATTTACCCCGCAGGAAGTGGCGGATTACACGGTACGCGGTCAATATTCGGCTGGGCAGGTTGATGGTAAGCAAGTCGTGGGCTACCACGAGGAGCGCGGCGTGGCGCCGCAGAGTGTTACCGAAACGTACGCGGCAGTAAAACTGTACATCAACAATTGGCGCTGGCAGGGGGTGCCGTTTTATCTGCGCAGCGGCAAGCACATGCACAGGCAGGGGTCGGAGTTGAGCATCCATTTTAATTCGGCTCCCGGGGTATTATTTAATGCACAGGCAAATCGTGTGGCGCGTAACGTGCTGACGCTTCGGGTGCAGCCCAATGAGGGTATTTCGCTTTTAATTAATGCCAAGCGACCGGGTACCACCACCCGAATAAGCCCGGTGCACATGGATTTTGAATACCATGAGGCATTCGGCAGCTATTCACCGGAAGCATACGAGCGGCTTTTGCTGGATGCCATTCTCGGGGATTCAACGCTGTTTATTCGCCGCGATGAAGTTGAGTGTTCATGGGCGATCATAGACCGTATTGAAGAGGGATGGCAGAGTGGACTTTCGCCACTGGCCGTTTACGAACCTGGAAGTTGGGGCCCCGCTGAGGCCGACATGCTGCTGGCGCGTGATGGCCGGTCTTGGGACCGGCTTGGCGCTGATGGGGCTACCACAGCATCTGGCAAATAATTGTGCATCGGTTAAACTTTGCCCGCATGATGAGCAATCGAAAACAGAACGTAACATATAAAACCGCCGGTGTGGATATTAACGCCGGCGACGAGATGGTGGACCAAATAAAGCACCTGTGCGGGAGAACCTACAGCCCGCGCGTGCTTGGTAAGTATGGGGCTTTTGCCGGCCTTTTCAGGCTGGATTACAACGAAAAACTCTTTGCCCGAAACTATCGAGAGCCGGTGCTCATTGCGTGCACCGATGGTGTCGGCACCAAAATCAAGGTCGCCGCCCAGATGCAGAAGTACGATACCGTGGGCATAGACCTCGTGGCCATGAGCGTTAACGATCTGATCGTGCAAGGCGGCGAGCCGCTGTTTTTTCTTGACTATCTGGCCGTGCACAAGCTTGATCCGGCAATTACAACCCAAATGGTCAAAGGCGTATCGGATGGCTGCCTGGAGTCCGGAGCGGCTCTGCTCGGCGGCGAAACCGCCGAAATGCCTGCGGTTTATGCGCCCGGTGAGTTTGACATGGCTGGCTTTGCCGTGGGAGTTGTGGAGAAAAGCCGCGTCCTCGATGGCAGCACGGTGGAGATTGGCGACAGCATCATTGGTTTGCCTTCAAGCGGATTGCATTCCAATGGATATGCTTTGGTGCGGCACATCTGCTTCGATAAGATGGGGTTGTCCACTGATGCATATATTCCTGAACTCCGCAGTCAATTAGGCGAGGAATTGCTGCGGCCAACACGTATCTATGTAAAGTCGGTACTTGGGTTGCTGCAACACTATAAAGTGAAGCGGGTAGTCAAGGCCATGAGCCATATTACCGGCGGCGGTTTGCCGGGCAATCTTCCGCGTGTTTTGCCGGAAGGAATGGCCGTTCGCATTAAACGGGATTCATGGACACCGCCGCCGATTTTCGATTGGTTGCAGAAAAACGGCCCCGTGGATAGCGAAGAAATGTTCAATGTGTTTAACATGGGCATAGGCTATTGTTTTGTGGTGGCCCCCAAGTTTACGCGTTATGTTATGTCGCACTTAAGAGGTTTGGGTGAAAAGCCCGTGTTTCTTGGCAAGGTAAAAGCGGCGTCTGGTGGTGTGGATTTTGAGTGGAGCTGATGAGGCGCGAACTGGGGCCCCAGGTGGTATTGCCGTGGAGCTTGCCTTTACAGCGGCAGCTGTGCTGTGACATTTTAAGCGACGACCATTTGTTTTCTTTGACCGGGTAATCCGTCTATAAGCAGCGATAAAAGAAGTCCTGCAACAGCCAAGATAGCCAATGATTTAAACTGCATATATGCGACTGCCGCACCGGCAGCATAAGTTCCAGCCACTGTGCCGACGGCGTTGGCGGCGTTGTACAGTCCCTGAGCAAAGCCTTGATTCATCGGGCTAAGCTCGGAGGTCAGTTCAGTTGCGGAGACGCTGATAACAGGCCATGCGAGAATCACCAGCGAAAAGCTGCCGAAAGCGAGTATCATCCGAACCATTTCAGCATGTACCACGATAGCGGCAAGCATGATCGCGAAGGCCGCCAATCGAATAATGCGCCCCAGAAGATAGATAGTTCCGGCCCCCAACCAACCGCACCACCGCCCGGCCAAGGGATATAGAAAAACACCGAGGCCTGCGGTTATCGCGTAGTCGAACGATGTTACCATTGGGGAAATATGAAATGACTTATGGAGAAAAACAGGGAAATAGGCAAAAAAGCCGGCAATGCCGAAAAATAGAAGAAAAATCGAAGTCATAAAGCGACCGAATCGCGTTGGAAGCAACGCCGCAAAGGTCTTGAGGCTTTGAATATTGATGATGGAAAAATGCCGCAGTATGCCGCCGCCCAGCAGTTCCACACGCGCAAATCGAGAAATGGGCGTCAGATCGCCGTGAGATCTCAGCCATCGAATGGTGACTGAAGGGTCCAGAGCATAGTGCATGGCTTTTCTGCGTAAAGCCCAGACGCCTAAACCAATGGCCGGTAAAAGTAATGCTGCACCTGCCCATAGCGCAACTCGGTAGCCTGCCGTTACGAGGACGCCGGCCAGCAAGAGGCCGATAGCCTGGCCGGCTCCATTGAAGGTTTGAAGCCAGCCGATACGGGGTGTCCATTCCTTCACTGGATGAAACTCTACGACCATCAGGGTGGCGCAGGTCGCGACAGCCGCCGTGCTTATGCCTATTAACAGGGCAATAACGAACCATGCTATCAGGCCATGCACCAATGGAAAGGCCGCCATTGCAACGGCTTCAATGGCCAATCCACCAAAGAAGATTGCTCGAAAGGCTTTGGTTTTGTCCGCGATATTGCCCCAAATGGGCGAAGAAATGGCGCCCAAGTTAAAGGCTCCCATCACATATCCGACGGTGCTGAGCTTACCAGTCGCCTGGGCCATCATTAGCGGCACTGTGATGGGGATAATACCCGAAGAAACGGCACCAAGAATGCCGTAGGCTCCGTACCAGCCTTCAATCCATTGGCGGGGCGCCATAAGCGTGTCTCGAACAACATGCGCCAAGCTCGGTATGTGTTTTTGGCTGTTGGCGTGGTGTGGCACTGCTGCATGCGATAGGGATGGAGGCGTATCGGGGAAACTTTTACTCATTTTTTCTAATCTATAAAAAACATAACTTACGTCAATGCTACGTTGTGGTATCGAGGCGGTGGACTGATTGCTTTGTTGGCACTCCCAGTAAATTGTCTAAACCAATTTAAAAGTAAGATAACCTATGTTTTTAACGGATCAAAAACCTCAAGCGAAACAATTCTTACGGGTTCGATCACACGCGCTGCCTGCTTGTTGTCCGCCAGGAGTATGCTGGTGAGGCTGCGTTGACGAAAATTAAAAATGCCCTCAAGCTGGCGACGTACCAGCAGGGCATGGGCCATGTGCCCGACAAAGCCCCACGGCAAACGGTACTGCACCTCGTCATGAACGACCGTTCCACCATCTCTTGAATCAAATGAGTGTAAATGAACCCACTTGGCGTATGGTCCGGAAATCTGCTGGTCCTTAAATTGAAGTGGCGGCTCATAGAGGGGTATAAGCGTTCGCCATTTCATGGGTATACCCAACCAGCGAATGGTGTAGTCAAGTGTACAGCCAGCCTCAATAGCGATGGGTTGGGGTGATGTAACGGTAAACTTTAACCAAGGGGGTGTGATGCGCGACAAATTGGCCGCATCGGCAAAGAATGGAAAAACGTCTTGAACGGGTATTGGCAACCATAAGCCACAGGTGAGTTTATACTCTCGCATTTGTTTAAGTCCCCACGACGAATAAGCCGTGTCGCAGCACATATCGCATAGCTGACCTTAGCAGATCCGTTTCAACATAGTATCAAATCAGCCCCAGGCCCTGAAGCAGAGCAAACAGAAAAAGCAGCAGTAATGCTGTGGCTGTCCAAATCAGCCAGCGCGACTTGCGATGGGCTGCGGCAACATCGGCATGGCAGAATGGGCATTCATCGAGATCGTCAAAAATCACTTTGCCACAGCGGCTGCATTTGACTCCATTGTGTTGATAACGCTGAAACTCCAGCGCATCAGGTCCGTCGTCTTCATCGTACAGAGATCGGGCCATGTCTTGCTCCTGCGGAAAACTAAAGTTGCGATTGCAGCCAAGCGGCAATGTCGGTGGCATGCGGGAGGGCGTCGGTGCTTTGGTTGAGCGCCGCAGGCAACGGCACATCGGCAAAGAGCATCGGGCAATTTTCCGGATTTGGCGGGGCGCCATGACTACCCTTAATGCGCAGAACATCTTGAGAAATACATTTTTTTACCGGGTCAAACAAGAGTTCCCGCGGGTCATAACCAGGCTTGCGATGAATATCCACCGAAAACTGCCACGCCGGCTTTTCTGCGTCTGATTCCCACCAATCGTGGGCGAACCAGGCATCGCGGCGCGACAGCAGTACCACGGTGCCGGTGCGATCGCCGCCAAGCCCCCCTGAAGCTTTCTCGGAGGGTGTAATCAGCACGCGATCCACCGAAGGCAGCATCCGGAGAGATTCCACAACAGCTTCGAGCGCATCGGCGGCACAATAAACATGGGCAATTTGGTGATCTACCATGGCTACCGCACGGCTTTTTGCGTAGTCAATCAGCAGTTTACCTTGTTCGTCGGGTATGGTTGTTAAAAGCCCCGCTCGCCGGAGTGCGAGGTTGGGCATATCGGCTTGATTTACGACCGTAATGCCGTAGTCGCCGGCCACAACAGGCACGCCGCCATCGGCTCGAACTTGCTCAATTAGCGGGCCTAGCAGGCGGCTCACGTCGGTTGCCTCTTTTGCCGGCACAGGAGAGTCTGGGCCTAAACGCTGAAGGTTGTAATCGAGTTGAGGAACGTAAAGGAGAAGGAGATCGGGACGTTGAGTTTGCCAAACCTCACGAGCCGATGCAATGATCCACTCTGAACTGGGCATACCAGCCATAGGCCCCCAATAGTGATGCAGAGGAAACTGGCCGAGTTTTTCCGCGAGGCGGGGATATAAGTCGGTGGGACGACTCCAGCATATACTAATGGTTTTGCCATCGGGGGTGTGATCCGGCTTGGGGGTAAGAATAATGTCGGCTGCATCGGGCATGGATTGCTGCCAGAACATCATAGCTGTCTTTTTATTCTTGTCGTGCCAAAATCTGCGCCCGTTTACCAAGGAGCTGGCCTGCTCCCAGAAACTTGTTTGTTTGCGAAAAGGCGCGAAGTTGCTAAGGTCGAGCTTGGCGTGCAGATCGGTTCGATCGTGAGTAAAAAGGCCATTGGCTATGATGCCGTGCTCGGCAGGGCTAAGGCCCGTTGTGAGGGTTGCCTGCATTGAGCAAGTTACCGCCGGAACGACAGGTTGATAGCTGCCGCGAAAGCGAAAGTTTGCAAGCTCCGGCGGCGCCCCCGCTTGCTTGAAAAGATGCTGGTCCAGTCCGGCAACTAAAATAAAAGCGACTCGCGGCATGTAGGTCTCCGTTAAAGTTCCGCCTCGTAATGTCAAGCTAAGCATAGTGGAAAACGAAACACGCATAAAGCGCGCCTCATAACACGGTGTGACCTGATATTGCGGTGGTGGTTATTTGGGCTTATTGTGAATGCGTCGTGGAGTAATGCCTCCGGATTGATGGCCTCATCGTAAGGACTGTTGATTGAAGCCTACTATTGTTATGACCGAGGGCCTGGAGGCCATACCGTTGGAGTGGGGGCACAAGCAGGCCTGTATAATTGAATCAAGTTGGAAAAATGTGGAGCAATTGCAGCGAGATTTAGCAACGGCTGACGGTTTAATAGTTCGTACCTATACGCAGGTGAATGAACTGCTTCTTTCGCAAGCTCCGCGTTTGCGCGCGGTTGGGCGGGCGGGTGTGGGGTTGGAAAATATAGATCAAGTCGCGTGCCAGACGCATGGCGTAAAAGTATTTTCAACGCCGGGGGCCAATGCGCATGCCGTGTGCGAATATGTCTTTAATTTGATATTTCAGTTGGGGCGGCCGGTGATTAACCTCCAACAGCCGGTGGCCGCCGAAGAGTTTCACAGGTATCGCAAGGTTATCCGTGGGCTGGAGCTTTGCGGAAAAACAATGGGCATTATCGGTATGGGACGCATCGGCCGGCTGGTTGGGCGAGCGGCCTGTGCGTTTGGTATGAATGTTCTCTACAACGATGTAGTGGATGTCGCACAGTATGTTGATTTTGCGGCAAAGAGCGTGGACAAGCCTACGCTGTATGCACAGGCGGACGTCATAAGCATTCATGTGAGCCACCGGCCGGGCAATCGAGGGATGATTGACGCAGCGGCCCTTGCACAATGCCGGCCAGATTCATTTCTGATTAACACATCTCGCGGCGAGGTGATAGATGCCGCGGCGCTTGCTGCGGCGCTAAGACAGAATCGCGTGGCAGGCGCGGCATTGGATGTGCATGACCCTGAGCCGCCGGGACCGGATTATCCTCTGTGGGGGTGTCCGAATTGCATTTTAGCGCCCCATCTGGCCGCCCGGACGCAAGGCGCTATGGATGCCATGAGTTGGGTGGTGCGCGATGTGGTGGAGTATTTACAAGCTGCGGCAAAGGCATAAACGGGATTTCAGGAGCTTATTATGGTCGCCTATTTAGGGATGGACATCGGAACCTCAGGCACCAAGGCGTTGGTTTTGGCAAAAGATGGTCGTGTTTTGGCGGCAGCCGAGGCGGCACACCCTATATACACGCCCAAGCCCGGATGGAGCGAACAGATTCCGGAAGATTGGTGGCAGTCGGCAATAACAGCCACGCGAGCCGTAATTAAAAAAGCGAAACTGCGGGGGGCGGAAATCAGCGGCATTGGCTTATCCGGCCAGATGCACGGAAGCGTATTTTTAGATGCGCGTGGCACGGTTCTGCGGCCGGCACTTTTATGGAACGACCAGCGTACAGCAGAGCAGTGTTTACAAATCACGCAGTTGGCCGGTGGCCGCGATGCGCTGCTGCAAATGGTCGCCAATCCGGCGCTCACTGGTTTTACAGCCCCTAAGATTTTGTGGTTAAGGCAACATGAACCAAAGCGTTACGCTAAGCTTGCGCAAGTGCTGCTACCCAAAGATTACATTCGCTATCGTCTTACAGGTGAATATGCAACGGAAGTTTCGGATGCATCGGGCACCCTGCTGTTGGATGTGAAGCGCCGGGGATGGCATATCGGGCTTGTCGAAAAACTTGGCTTAGACCCGCTGATACTCCCCAAGGTTTGGGAATCTGCGGAGATAAGCGGAGTACTCACCACAAAGGCCGCAGCCGAGTTTGGCTTGCAGCCGGGCACGCCGGTGGTGGGTGGGGCGGGCGATCAGGCGGCTGGGGCCGTTGGTACAGGCGTTGTGTCGGCGGGTTTAATTTCGGCGAGCATGGGCACGAGCGGGGTGATTTTTGCGGCCAGCGACGAGCCACGCACAGATCCGCTGGGGCGGGTGCATACCATGTGTCATGCGATACCATCAACCTGGTGCGTGTTTGGTTGCATGCTTTCAGCGGGGGGATCGCTACAATGGCTTCGCAATACACTCTTTACAGAGCAAATTGCCGCGCTGCAGCGCAGCAAGAAAGACCTTGGTAAATTGTATCCGCTGATGATGCAGCGTGCGGCGGCGGCAGAGGCTGGATGTGAAAATCTTTTCTTTCTACCCTATCTTACGGGTGAGCGGTGCCCGCATGCCGACCCTTATGCCACAGGCTGCTTTGTGGGGCTTACCCCCCGCCATGGGCAAGCTGAGCTTATTCGCAGCGTGGTGGAAGGCATAACCTTTGGCATGACGGAGCAGGTAGGCATTCTGCGTGAAATGGGCGTGGCCATCAAACAGGTTCGAGCCAGCGGCGGCGGCGCACGCAGTGAGTTTTGGAGGCAGTTGCAGGCAGATATGTATAACGCGCCGGTCGTCACGGTAAACGCCAGTGAAGGTGCGGCCTTGGGGGCGGCGGTGTTGGCGGGCGTGGGAGTTGGAGCATGGCGCGATGTGGCTGCGGCAACGCACGCGGTGATTTCGGTCGAGTCGGTATGCAGACCTAACCGCAAGGCTGCAATTTTGTATCAACAACAGTTAACCAAGTATGCATCGTTGTACAATGCGCTGCGTGACTCATTTGCCAAGCTGGCAACTCAATAAAATGCGAGATACGACCTTTATTCGGTTGGCGTGTTGTTGGAGGCTTGTTCGAACTGTTGCTTACCGTAAAGGACGCTGTACTTAAGCATGACACCGATGGTTGTTTTGTACGCGATAACCAGCCCAAACCGGCCCTGTAGAAAACCGCCGCGAA
>JAJXZA010000310.1 GCA_021780285.1 Planctomycetota bacterium | reverse complement strand
GGTAAGCATCCTTTGCGTCCATAATCGTGCCTCCTTGCAGTGTTTGTTTTTGTTTCTACTCACTGCATCGGAGGCTTTACGCGCTTTACTTGAAATTACCGAAACTCCAATCTCCTGAAATTGTCGCCTCGGCGACTTAAGTGTATACTATCAGGCCTTGATTTTCGGGCGTGTGCCTGAGCGGCCAAAAGGGGCGGACTGTAAATCCGCTGGCTTATGCCTACGCAGGTTCGAATCCTGCCGCGCCCAGTATCCCCATATGTACATTCCCGCATGTATCCGCAAACTCCCGCAAATATTGGGCTTTTTGCATGGCGGCATCTTCGCTTTGCGGCTCCATGTAGTCCGATTTCGCCCCATGCTGCAGCGCTTTTTGCAGCGCGCTGCACGGCCCGTTTTCGGGCCTACCTTGCGGCTCGGCAATGGCACGCTTAAAGGCCCCATCAGCATCAGTGCTCATGGCGTAATGCTTGGCGGCCACGGTAGGCGAATTGCCCAGCCAACGGCAGGCATCGCTAAGGCTGTACTCGGCCATGAGTTCGCTTTGCCGGCTCGCCCGCATGTTGTGCCAGGGCTTGGGCCAAGGCGTAAGCCCGGCCCGCAGGATAATGCGTTCAAGCTGCGTGCGAAGGTTTACGGCGGCCCCACGGTGCTTAGCGATAATCCAAGGCTCACCGCCCGGCTCGGCGGCTTCAAACGCTTCCAGCAGGGCTTTGCGGAGTTCAGGAAACAATGGCACGGTGCGGCTGGCTTGGCCGGCATGATGTGCGGTTTTTGGGCTTTTGACGTGCAACGTGCCTTTTTCCCAATTCACGTCGCCCCACGTCAGGCCATCCGCTTCGCTTGGTATCCGCAGGCCGCCGAAGCGTGATAGTGCCACCAGTGCCCGCCATTCAGGGCTTGGGCAGGCGTCCAACAGCTTCCGGGCATCGGCTTGGCTTACAAAGTGCTTGCGGTTTTCGTTGGCTTGGCCGCCGCCGCGTACACCGTCAAAGGGATTCTCGGCAATCAAGTTCCACCGCTTGGCCATCCTGAAAGCCGTTTTCGCCGCAATGCAACGGCGGTTTACAGTGGCCATCGAAAGCTTTTGCTTAATCAGATAGGCCCGAAAAGCATCAGCATCAGCCGGCGTAATATCCGCAATGGGCTTCGGCTCGCCGAAGTATTCCCGCAGATTGCGTGTAACATGGCCGTAGGCTACAGCAGTGCCCGGCTTTGTTTGAACCAAAAAGGTGTCGGCAAACTTTTGAAGCAGTTCGCCCAGTGTCGCCGATGCGGCGGCTTGGCGCGGCTCTACAAGCCCCACGGCGGCAAGGCGGTTGTGCAGCGTATCGCCGTACGGTGTATCGCCAAGCGCGCCCAGCCATGCGGCGGTTTGCGCGGCAACAGGTTGTCCGCTCGCCTTGGCGCTTACCAGTTCCTCAACATGCCCAAGAATCCCATCGGCTTTTTTGGCCGAAACTTTGCCCAGCCGAACGGTGCGGCGCATACCTTGCCCGTCGGTGAATTGAATAAGCCGGTTGCCGCCGATGTTTGATACGCTTGCCATGATTTAATCCTTTCGCAAAGAAAGCCCAAAGTAGGCCGCCAGTAAATCCGCCTTATCCAATCGCAGGCTTTGCTCGCCCGCCATAAACCGCCGCAGGGCGGCCACCTGAACCCCGGATTGAACCGCAATGCGATTAAGCGGCAAACCGCTCGCCCGCACAGCCCGTTTTAACTCGCTTGTCATTGTTTTCTTACTCATGGCGATAAGTATCTCAAATAACCATTGCCTTGTCAAGTGTCATGCAAATATTTTCGCCAAGGTTACAACCGCCTGAACCGAATCGCTTGCCACAAGCAAGCCCAAAGCCGGCAACATCTTGCCCAGGCGTTTAGGCGGTTCAGCCAATCGGCGAACAACGGTTTGCGGTAGTGCTCGCAGGCAATCGGTGCAGATAAAATGCTCGCCAATTTTCGTCGCGTGCCGCCAACAAGCCCATCGCCGACACTTTTCGCATCGCATTGAAGTAAGATTGTCGCATTGTTTGCAAAGCATGGCTTTCACTCCCGATTAAACGCTTAGGCTTGGAGTAGGGGTGCGGTAAATTTGCCGCACCCCTATTTTTACATGGCCGTCCGTTACCAGCAGCCTTACCGCCCTCACTTGACGCTTCCCTATGCCGCTGCCTTGCTTTGGCTCGCTCCCGAATCAAATCTTTGACCGCCGCCGCCGGGCTTTCGTTGCGGCTGGAGTCTCCAAGGGCCGCCAAAAACCGCGATTCAGAGATTTTCGCCAGCTTCTGGGCTTCGCTGGACGTTTTTTTGGTAATGCCTTGGCTTTCAAGTGTTTCAGGTGCTTCAACCGGTTCTCCGCGGGAACCGGTTAGCTTAGGGTTGCCACCCTTGTTTTTCTGCGTCTTGGACAATATTTCACCCAGCTTTCGCTGCGCCAGCAACTGCACGCGCCCGGCGTTAACTATTCGGTGGCAAAGCATTTTCGCCCTTTCAGTTTTTTGTCTTCACAGCTTGATTAGCCGCCGTTTGCGGGCCGTTTGCCGGTTCAGGCGGCTGTTCTCGCCCGGTTCAGGGCTTGGCGGTTCACTGGCGGGCGGCCCTGCAAGCGTATTGCCCGGTAAAAGCCGCACGCGAAGCCCATAACAGCGCCAGCCGTTTTTGAGCCACCGCCGAAAACTGGCGGTTGCCGCAGGTTCGCCGGCGGACGATTCAGCCATGAGCAGCCACTGCGTTTTAGGCTTGGCCGGCCTTGGTGCTGCCGGCGTCGGTGGCTTTCGCAGAAATCCGAACCCGCGTTGGCCGGTTTGGCCGCCGATACTTTTGGCGCTTTCAACCATAGGGGTTTCCCTTTCAGTAAAAACGTGTGTTGCGCGCCGTACCCACCAGCCCCAAGGTGCGTTTAAGCACCCTTGGGGGGTATGGGGGGTTTTTCACACACGAAAACCCGATGGTTGCGGTACAGTCGCCCACCTATCCGGTTCACGTGTTTTTGCCCCGCTCCAGCAGTGCAACGCCCCAACGGCCACCGCCTGCCGCAGTAGGCTCCGGGCGGCGTGCTCTTTGCCCGCGCAGGCCCGTGCCGCAAACCAGCCCAGCGGGCGCGGCTCGGCGTCGGCAACAGCCACCACGGCCATGTAGCCCGGCGGCACGTCGGCGGCGGCTTCGGGCTTGCGCTTGCGCGTTGGCGCGGTAGCCAAAGCGGCAACGTCCAAAGTGTCGTCCACGCGCCAAAGCGGATAATCCCATCGCAGGCCAATAGGCGGCGGCTGGGCGCTTGAGCGCGTCCGGAAATCCATCACGGCACAATTTTCGGTTTCATGCGGGCGGATGATGCAATGCACATCAGCAGCGCGCGATAAAGCGCCAGCGCCCGAACCAACATCGGTAACAGATTTTTCCGATTGATTGCCTTTACTTGAATGATGCACCAAAAAAAACGCCGCACCAGTTTCGCCGGCGTAGGTGTCAATCAGGTTGTAGCATCGGCGAACATCCTCGTTTTTATTTTCTTCAGTGTCCGGCGGCATGGCCCGATACAACGCATCAATCGCAATTGCAGCATACTGGCCGTGCCCTCTAAAGAGCCGCCGCATTTGCCCTAAGTCCATCGCCTTGCCACGGCAGGCCACCACGGTAAAAGCCTCGCCAAGGGTATTTAGCGAAACGCCCAGGGCATCAGCGGCAACTTTAAGCCGCGCGGCTAAAGTTTCGGGATGCAGTTCGTTGTCAATCAGTAGCACGCGGCCTTGCGTACATTGCCGCCCCAGCCACTGGCCGCCGGTGGCAATCGCAAGCAGTAGCCCCATAAGCAGCCACGTCTTGCCAATTTTCGGCGAGGCAATCAGGTTCATTGTTTCGCCGAGCCGCACCACGCCATCTACCAGGTACGGGCGCAGTGCGGGATAGGCCGATATTAAATCGTGGGCATCGAGAGCCTTTGGCCCATTTAAGCCAGTATCACCGGTTGCGTCAGCAAACCTTGCGGTAACATCTGCCGGGTTATCGCCGCCATATATTTCGTCCTGCGCCCGCGCTGCAGCCCGGAGTACTTGCCGCTTTCGGGACGCCTTAAGCACGTCATCCAGTGCCTCGCCAAACTTGTGTCGCCAGATATTGGCGTCGTCAACGGCAGTTTGTAGCAGTTCGTACTCTTGCCCAGCACAAGCGTTGCGCTCAGTCAGTAGTGATTGCAGGCTTAGCCCGTCAATAGCCTTGCCCGCGTCAAACAGAGCTACCAATGCGCCCCAAACATGCGCGTGCTCTTGGGTTGTGAAACAAGCCGGCTTAACGCCAGCGTCCACGGCCAGCGGCAGGTTTGCCGGCTCGGCAATAATCGCAGCCAGCAACGCAAACTCGCTTTGCGGGCAGGTGGGTATTGTGCGTTCGCCGCTCATTGGCCAGCCTCCGCCCGCCGGATGTAGTCCAGCAGCGTCTGCCGGCTGTAGCGCACGCTACGGCCCACGCGGATAGCGCGCAACTTGCCGGCTTTGGTCAGCGTCCAAACACTGCGTTCGCAAAGGCACAGCAGCCTTGCGGCTTCGCGGCTATCCACCAATAGGCTCGGCTCTGGCGTGCGTGTCAGTAGGTCAGCCATTGCGCACCGCCTTTTTGCCGGCGGCGGCGAAGCGGATGGTTACGCCCAACAGCTTCAGCCGGCGTTGCGCTTCACGCTCGGCGGCTCCATCGCGGCGCTCGCGGGCTTGCAGAAGCTTCACCAGCCAGAAAATGGGTTCGCGCTCGTAGTTCGTCGTGTCCATGAATCACCTCTGAGTTTGGACGCGATAAACATACGATAAACATATCGGGGCCAAGAATCTCCAATAGAATTAGGCTTTTTAGCGTTTTTGGATAAACATAAAAGTAAACATATCGGCGGCTCAATCGTCGTCGCACGGCATAGAGTTTACGCCGCCATCCTCTCGATAGGTTGCGTCAACGTCGCCGTCATCGCCGGCCTTTGCTCCGCGCGGTAAATCGGCGATTGTGCCTGATGCAGCACGGCGGGCCTTGAAGAAGTTCGGCATACGCGATTTTGCAATCGTTGCCGGATGTATCCCCACGTGCGCGGCGATTTGTTTATTTGTCCAGTGCGGATGCTTAACCAGCGCCGCAATGCATAGTGATTCGGTATCGCCACGCTTGGGCTTTTGTTTAGCTGGCTTCACCCCGGCATTAGCGGCAGGCTCCGGCCCAGGCTGAATAATTTCCAGTGCCTTATCCGCCAAGCGTTTAAGCGTTGGCTCCCAAACCGGCGGCAGTAAATGCTCGCGGCCCAGCCGTCCACGCTTACGCCCGTGCGACTTAATCAATCTGGGGCTGCCTTCGATTTGCCAGCCGTTGAGCGCGCCAAAAATCGCCGGCAGTTCTGACGCGCATGCAATTACAACCGCAACCGCAACGCGCTCCGCCTCGGCCAGCGTCATACCGCCAAGCCTTTGCAGCCCGTCGTCGGCAAGCGTCTTGATTAAGGCGGCCCGCGTCCGCTCAAATAACGTGCGCCCGCGCTGTTGGCGGATGCACTGCACGAAAGCCCCCGCCGCAGGTGAAAATTGGCTCTTTTTTTGGCGAACAACTCCGCAAAGTTTCCTGATGATATCCATGGTTACCCTTTCGCTTGGCGGGTCGGCCCGGGCCTTGCAACACGCGAAAGGTTGCGTTGCAGGCCCAGGCCGTTCGGCGAGAGCAAATCGCCTACCCGATTTTTTTATGCGTGTGCACGCGATACTACTGTGCGTTGCGACCGCATGTATTCAGATACAATTTCTTGCAATTTGGTGCGATTTTCAAGTAAATCCCGCCAAACCAGCCACCAGGGCGCGCCTTTAACCGGCGGTTTTATGCAATAAACGCCCTGTATTTCGGCTCGAAACAGACTAGTTTGCACGCGATTTAAGTTAAATTGCGAAGCTAAATACGCATTGAACCTCTTGCTCGGACAGGGAACGTTTTCCGACAACCACCTCATAGCCGCATCGGTTTGCTCTTGGTTCAAAATTGGCAACCGTTGGCGTTTCATAATTCACCTCAAAAACTTTTTTCGCGCGGGATTCAGGTAGATAGCCTTAAAAAAACGGGCCGCCGCCACCTTTGGGCACCGGGGCATCGCTTGCCGTCGCGTTGCCATCGCGCTGCCATCAGCCAGCCGCCAGCCGCAAAATCTCTGCCCGCCGCTCCGCCGACAAGCCCGACCATGCGGCAATCACGGTTCGCAATTGCGAATCCGGGCAAGAATCGGCGTAAAGTGCAGCGCTTTTTGCAGCGCGCGAATCCGAAACATGCGGGTTTATTGGCGTTTTATCGCAAGGTTCGAATCCTGTTGCGCCCAGTTCACCATATGTACATACTCGCATGTATCAGCATTGCCCGGAAAATACTGAATTTTTGCATATCGTCGCTCTCGGCGTGCGAGGCAATGCTGGGCAAAACAGCCCCATACTGCGCCGCTTTCTGCGCCGCCTCTGCAGGCGTACTTTCTGGCCCGGCAACGGGCCCCAGAAAAACCCCGTCAGCATCGGTGCTCATGGCGTAATGCCGTGCCGCCACGGTAGGCGAATTACCCAACCCGCGGCAGGCGGTGCTTAAATCGTATTCGACAAGGCGTTGCTTTGACGATGGTTCGGCGGCTGCTTCGACGGTGCGGCCATGGCCGTAGGTTAGGAGTCTGCTCCGACGCGATTCTTTCGCCGCGCCAGCCACGTTTGAAACTCTTCAAAATAAACATAAAAGACAGGTGTTACCAGCAGCGTGAGGAACTGTGAAAAAAGCAACCCACCCACTACGGCTATGCCCAGCGGGCGACGGGTGTCGGCGTCGGCTCCGGTTCCCAGCGCAATGGGCAGCGTGCCCAGCAGGGCAGCCATGGTCGTCATCATGATCGGACGGAATCGCACACTGCAGGCCTTATAAATAGCTTCGACGGGCGCGGTTCCTTTTGCCCGCTCAACAATCGCAAAGTCAACCATCATAATACCATTCTTTTTCACCAGACCAATCAGCATAATGACGCCTACAAAAGCGTAGAGATCAAGACTGTCGTGGCACATTATCAGGGCCACCAGCGCTCCCAGGCCCGCAAAGGGAAGCGCGGTGAGAATTGTGACCGGATGAATAAAGCTTTCGTACAAGATGCCCAGCACAATATAAATGACCACGACGGCGATTAACAGCAATTCACCCATGTTGATGATCGCATCTTTGAACATCTGCGCCGCGCCCTGAAAGTCCGTGATGATCTGCGGAGGTAAAACAGCTTTGGCTGTGGTTTGTATTTCGGAAACAGCGCTGCTTAATGAGTAATTTGAACCGACGTTAAACGAAATTGTAACAGACGGCAAAATGCCGGTCTGATTGATAATAAGCGGCCCGCGGCTCTTGGTGACGCGCGTAACAGCGTTAAGCGGTATCAGTTTGCCGGTATCGGAGGTGACATACAACAGGGATAGATCGCTTAGATTTCTCTGGTACGCTGGCTGTACCTCCATAATCACTTCGTATTGCGCCTGCGGGTCATAAATGGTTGAAATCTGCTCCTGCCCGTAAGCCAAACCGAGAGCGTCTTCAATGGCGGCATGGCTTACGCCCAGCAGTTCCGCGCGATTGTCATCGGGGATAACATTAATCTGCGGAGCGTTAATAAGCAGGTCATTGTTGACATCCTCCAAGCCCGGCAACTTACGCAGCCTGTCGGTTAAAATGGGCGCGTACTTAAATAGGGCGGTTGTATCTGGAGAAAGCAGGGTAAACTGGTACTGCGCCTTGGTAAGCTGCCCATTGACATTGATGGGCGGGATATTTTGCAGGAATGATTTAATGCCGACAACACGGGAGAACTTCTTGCGGAGTTTCACCATTAACTGATCGGTGGTGAGAGGCCTTTCGCCAACCGGTTTAAGATGAAAGAACATGTCGCCGCCGTTGCTCAGGCCGAAAGGGCCGCCGCCGGCGATAGACATGAAATTTGCCACATTGGGGTCGTTGCCGACCATCTTGCCAAGCGCGAGTTGGCTTCGCACCAGGTTCTGGTATGACACACCTTCAGCCGCCTGAGTGGCTACCAAAATATGTCCGCTGTCGCCGGCGGGAATAAAGCCTTTTGGGATGATGATCAACAGATGAACCGTCAGATACAGCGCCGCTGCCGAGAGCAGCAGCATAAAAACCCGAGCTTTGAGAGCCAGTCGCAATAGCCAAAGATATATCTGGTGGGACCATTCAAACAGGCCATCCATAGCGCGGTAAAGAAAATTATGTTTTTGATTGTGAGTGTCTTTCAGCAGGCGGCTGCAGAGCATGGGCGTGAGCGTCAGTGAGATCAGACCGGAGAAGAGAATCGCCGTGGCCAGCGTAATTGCGAACTCATTAAGCAAGCGACCGATGATGCCCTGTAAAAAAATGATAGGAATAAAAACGGCTACGAGTGACAGTGTCATGGACAAGATAGTAAAGCTTATTTCTTGCGACGCATGATAGGCGGCCTCCATCGGGGCCTCGCCCATCTCGATATGCCGATGGCAGTTTTCGAGCATAACGACCGCATCGTCCACAATAAAGCCGACGGCCAGAGTCATTGCCAGCAGTGAGAAATAATCAATGGTGTAATGCAGCTCGTACATGATGCCAAAAGTTCCGATGATAGCCAATGGCATGGCGATCACAGGAATAACTGTGGCCCGTATATTCTTTAAGAAGGCGAAGATGACAAGGGTTACGAGCATGAGGGCCAGCCCCAGAGTAAGCTTTACATCCGAAACGCCCTGACGAATATCCACCGACTTATCATACATGGTGCGAAGTTGCAGTGATGGCGGAAGGCTGGCTTGCAGTTTTGGCAGCAACTTCTCAATGTCATCTACAATAGCAATAGTGTTGGCATCGGGCTGCTTTTGAATGGCCAGAATAACGGCGGGGCTGAATTTGCCGCCGGCGTAATACCACGCCTCTTGTTTATCGTTAACAACGCCATTGAGCACCCGCGCGACCTGGTCCAGTCGCACCACTGCGCCGGTGGCGGCGTTGCGCTGCACGATCAGAGGGCGGTACGCAGCCGCCGTCGTCAACTGGCCCTGAGAATATATTTGGTAAGCTCTCTGGTTGCCCCATAGCACCCCGGTTGGCTGATTAACATTGGCGTTTTGAATGGTCTGCATGAGCTGGTCTATGCCGATGCCGCGGGCCGCCAACGCCTTGGGGTTTACCTGAATCCGCACCGCAAAAGTTTGAGCTCCAAAAACGTTAACGGCCGCCACCCCGTTGACCTCCGAGATGGCATCGCCAAGGAGATTTTCCGCGTAATCGTCAACGGTATACATGGGCAGCGTTTTGGATTGCAGCACGAGTAGAAGGATCGCCTGATCTGCCGGATTGACCTTGCGGTAGGTAGGTGGGTTCGGCATGTTATGCGGCAATTGGCCGCCGGCACGAGATATGGCCGCTTGTACATCCAAAGCGCAGTTATTAATGTTGCGGCTAAGCGCAAAGGTAAGCGTAATGGAAGTAGTGCCCAGTGAGCTTTGGCTTGTCATGGCCTGCAGACCGGCAATCTGCGTAAATTGCTTTTCCAGTGGTGTGGCAACCGACGACGCCATGGTATACGGATTTGCCCCTGGCAGCGCGGCATTGACAACAATTGTCGGGCGGCCAACATCGGGTAAATCGCTGACCGGCAGCTTGGTGTAAGCCATAATTCCGAAGATGAGCAGCGTGACCATCAGCAGTGTTGTGGCAATTGGCCGGCGAATAAAGATACTGGACAAATTCATGGTTTGCCCTTCAAGCGGGTGGCTGAAGCCGCAGCTGCAGTAGTTGATTGCGGTGCGCCGTCAGAGGTGGAAGTCGTCTCGATGGGGCCAATTAAACCATGCGTTACGATAACGACCGGCCCACCGGGCACGACATTGACTTGCCCATTGGTAACCACCACTTCACCGGGTGAGAGTCCTTTAGATATTACGGCTAAGCCATGATATAAGAATGCCTCCTGCACTACCTGTACGACTGCTTGATCGTGTCGCACTACGAACACATAATGCCCTGGTTGTCCCGATTCCACAGCAGACAGCGGTACGACGACGGCATGATGGGCGATGCCTACCTGTACGGTTGCATCGCAGAACTCTCCCGGCCATAACACCTCGCGAGTGTTTGCCAGTGTGCCCATCAACTCAATGGTGCCAGTTGCGGCATCTACCGCGTTGTTAACAAAACTCAACACACCTGTGGCACGAACAGGTGGCGAGCCATGCAGAGCCACTGTTACGCAAGGCTTAACGGGCAGGCGATAAGCCGCCAAGACCGCCGGTAAATCATTCTGTGGCAGTGAAAACGCCACATAAATGGGTTGAATCTGATTGATAACCAGAACGTTAGTCGTGCTCGCTTTTACCGCCGTTCCGGGGTAGGCCAGGAGATTGCCGGCGACACCATCAAACGGAGCCTTAATGGTGCAATAATCGAGGTTGATACTGGCTGCCCTAAAGTTTGCCTTGGCCGCATCCACCGCTTTTCGCGCTGCCGTCAGCGATGCGTCCCCATTGGTCACATTGGCCGTCGCCTGATCAAACGTGGAGCGATAAGCGTCGTATTGTGTAACCGACAATGCACCTCCATGCGGCCCAAGCTTTTGCGCACGCGCCCAGTCCGCCGCGGCATCGGTCAATGCGGCGCGATAACCGCTAAGTTTAGCGGCTGCTACCAGCACATTCGCCCTGGCACCGGCCAATGCCGCCTGGGCCAAGGCCGCGGCGGCCATGTACGGGCGTTTGTCGAGCACAAATAATGGTTGGCCTGTTTTAACCGCTGCACCAGGCTGTACCAACACCTGTGCAACCACGCCGTCAATCTGCGGTTGAAGCGTAACTGAAGCGACGCTCTGAATGGACCCAATATTTGAAAACTCAATAGGAACATCCATGGCTCGGACGATGGCTACTGAGACGGGGGCTGGAGCCGCCTTGGCAGCCGGTGCTGGCTTTTTGGTGCAACCCGCCAAGGCCCAGATTCCACTGGCGCCAAAAACCGCAAGTGCGACCGTAAAACGTCTTTTGATAACTGAAATCACCTGGTAACCCTCTCGTAGCCATTGGTGGGGCTGTTTGATATTGGAATTCGCGGATGTACCCTTTCGCCTTCGCGCTAAAAATTGTAGTCGGCGATGGCAAGGCAGTCCAGCAAACGGATGCGTAAGGGAGCCGGTTGCGTTGTCTTAAACCGCT
>JAJXZA010000102.1 GCA_021780285.1 Planctomycetota bacterium | reverse complement strand
TTCGCAGGTTAAATCCGGTCAGTATGGCAATGAACCGCTGAGCGTCATGGCCACCATGAGGCAATGGGCCGGCGGAAAAAAACATGCCAGCCTCCACGACCTGCACCAGCAGTTGGTACAGCAGGCCGCACCGCTTGTTGAAGAGCGGCTTGTTAAACCAATTGTCATGCCCATTCGCGAAGCCATTGCCCGGCATCGTTGACCATCCAGTCAACGCGGCGCAAAGCCTCATTTGACGTTACCACAGGTGGAATCGCCAAAATCACCCCCCCAAGCTTATACCGGCCCATTTAAGCGGGCTTTTTTTCGGCAGTGGTGGTCGTAACGAACAGGCGTTTTAAGATATCATCTGCCGCAAGTTGTTTGCCGCTTAATGCCATGGCCAGCAACTCGCCGCCGAGAATATCAGGCGCAATAATGATGTCAGGCGTGACGCGCCTCACCCGTGCGAGATTTTTGCTGTTTTTTACCGCAGCAACTGTTTTGGCCGTTCCGCCGACCTCTTTGGCGGCCAGCACAATAAATGCATTTTCGCTGTCGTCGGCGCGCAGCGCCAAAACAGCCAGAGCGTCCGCGGCGCCGGCGCTTCGCAGCACCTCAACATCCGATGCATCGCCCACCACAAGGTCCCCGGCATCCATCCACATGGCCTCAGGCTGCTGCGGAACAATTACGGTTACCGGCATGCGACGCGACTTTAGCTCACGATACGTGTTATGAACCAGTGCGTTGTCGCCCGCAATAATGTAGTGATCTTTTTTCACGGCCTGTTTCTCTCCTGAAAGCAGTTTGCCAATGCGGCTGTTCACCAACGGCACAATAACCGCCGAAAGCGAGGTTGCAAACACCGTAATGCCCAGCACAATCACCGAAACAACAAACAGACGCGCATCATCGCTTTTGGGCACAATGTCGCCGTAGCCAACGGTCGAAAGCGTCACCGCCGAAAAATAAAGGGCGGTGGTAAGCGTTTTCACCGGCGGCGAAAACCCCTTACCCAGAATATATGTACCCAAAACCGCATAGCCCAGCAGCAGCAGAATGCTTATAACCGAAAACATCGTGCCGGCGGCAACGCTGGAGCGAGCAAAGCCACGATGAAAGTACAGCAGCCCCACCATCAAAACCAGATTGTAGGCGGCCAAAAAACTCCAGCGCATGCCCGTTCGGTGCAGCACCAATGCCAGCGCCGCCGACGACAGCAGCAATGCCACCACCCAGGCAAAACGCGACCGTATCGCTAAACCGCCGGCCATCAACAGCATCACCGCACCTACAATGGTTTGCGGTATGCCGCTGACGCCATGCCATGCCGAAAGTTGCGTAAGCGTGAGCACCGGCTTGGTCGTCAACAACTGACCAAACTTGGGCGCAAGCAGGTCTAAACCATGCACCAGGTTAAACAAGCCCAGCAGGCCCACGCCGAGGGCCGCCAATAAATGCGGAAACCAAACATGCAGAAACGTAACCTGCTTAAACCGCAGCATCGCGCGCCGCAGCGGCGAACCTGCCGGCGGTACGAACTTGTGCAACGAAATAGTCATGCCAACTTTCCCAAACTTAGTGAAATTCGAGAATACCATAGCGCAGCAAAGCCGCAAAGCACCGCGCGACCTTCAGCAGGCCGCGCGATAGAGCAAGGCGGCGCTGCTCGCGCAGAATGGTCTTTCGCTGCACGGCACGTCCATCAGTTGCCATGCGTCAAATACAAGCTGGCCAGGTCTTATTCGCTGGCGTGCAACCAACGCCCTACCACGCCCGCGATAATGCCCCCAATAATGGGCGCCACCCAAAACAGCCATAGCTGCCCCACGTAGCCGTGGCCGGCAATGAGAGCCGGGCCGGTACTGCGAGCGGGGTTTACCGAAGTGTTGTCCACAGGAATCATAATGAGGTGTATGAGCGTGAGGCACAACCCAATTGCCACGCCCGCAAAGCCGGCCGGCGCTTTGGCGGATGTAGCGCCCAAAATCACGCTTACAAAAAAGAATGTGCAAATAACTTCGCCAGCAAGCGCCGCCATCATGGTGTAATGCCCCGGGCTAAGGCTACCGTAACCGTTGGAGGCAAAACCGCCCACCGTAAAGCCAGGCTTGCCGCTGGCAATCGCATACAATGCCCCCGCCGCCGCAATGGCCGCCACAACCTGTGTCACAATGTAGGGTATGACATCGCTCCCTTTGGTGCGTCCCGCCACCCAAAGCCCCACGGTAATAGCGGGGTTAAAATGCCCGCCCGAAATATACCCCACAGCGTAAATCCCGGTCAGTACCGTAAGGCCAAACGCTAATGCCACTCCGGCAAAGCCAATGCCTAACTGCGGAAACGCCGCCGACAGCAGCGCCGCCCCACAGCCGCCAAATACCAGCCAGAATGTCCCCAAAAACTCTGCGACCAGTTTACGTCCCATGATTACCCCTTAAAAAAGCTGCCATGCCGCCGGTGCCCGCTGCACTTCCATCCACGGCTCATTTCCTGACAATACGCTACCCGCCGGCAGACACGGTGACAACAATGGGCAATTCGCACGCAACCAACGGACACTGAAATTTTTCAGATGGCCATGGCATCACGCCGATTTGATTGGCAACCCCGGCCGCCTTTGCCGGGTACAAGGCATGCCGTCGGCTTCGCTCTCGTGCAAAGCCCAGACTCCCACACTCAAGCTGAAGCCGGCAACATGCCCGCATTACCGCCCCGACCGGCTCGCCGGTAGGGTGCACGGCACAGCACGCATAGCTATTTGCTGCACCACTCTTGCAGCAGGCTCTACGGCATGAAAAATCTATGGCAGTATCAGCATTGCATCGCCATAGCTGTAAAAGCGATAGCATTCCTTAACCGCCTCTTGATAAATCGCCTTAAGCCGCG
>JAJXZA010000359.1 GCA_021780285.1 Planctomycetota bacterium | reverse complement strand
CGACGCGGCCGTTATTGCGGCGCTCGACGGCCATACGCATCACTTTACCTATGGCGAAAACATCGGCCAAAGCGATTGTCCGCTGTCGGCGGCGCGGTATCACTGGCGGCCTACGCGCCAACCGATCATGCTCGACTTATGGCAGCAGCCTTTTGACGCCGGAGCTCGCTCGTACAATACCATTGCGACCTGGCAGAACCGCGGCCGTGATATCGTCTATCGCGGTGAAACATATTACTGGTCGAAGGATCGCGAGTTTTTAAAGTTTGTTGACTTGCCGCGCCGCGTCGCAGCCCGGTTTGAATTGGCCACCGGCGTGGATGACGCCACCCAATCGCTGTTGCAGTCACACGGATGGCTGTTGGCCGACCCGGTGCATATATCAAGCGACATGAACCGGTATCGAGCGTACATACGCGAGGCACGCGGCGAGTTTTCGGTGGCAAAGGACCAGAACATCCGGCTTCGATCCGGCTGGTTTTCAGATCGCAGTGCCTGCTATTTGGCGGCGGGGCGGCCGGTGATTAACCAGGACACCGGTTTTAGCCGCCACCTGCCGACGGGGCGTGGCTTGTTCGCGTTCAGCACCATGGAAGAGATTATCGCGGCCGTGCAGGCCGTTGAGAGTGACTATACCGCTCACTGCCGCGCCGCATTTGAAATTGCTCAAGCACACTTTTCGGCGGAAAAGGTTTTAAGCGACGCATTAAAGCAGGTGGGCATTCAATGAATCCACGATCAAGAAAACTGCTCATCGTCAACGCCGATGATTTTGGTTTAAGCAAGCAAACCAACCACGGAATTATGTATGCCAATGAGCATGGCATTGTAACCAGTACCAGCCTGATGGTAGACGCACCCGCCGCCGCCCACGCCGTGGACTTATGGAAACAGATATCCAATCTCAAGCGGGGCGCCAGACGTTCGCATGGATGCGGGCTTAGTCTTGGCCTGCACCTGGACCTCGGTGAGTGGCAACTCTGCCAGGGCGAGTGGCAACAGACGCGGCAGAAGGTCGCTTTGGATGACGCCGCGGCACTGCGGCAGGAGATTGTGCGGCAGTGTCGGGCGTTTGAGTTATTAGTCGGCCGTCCGCCCACACACATAGATTCGCATCAACATGTGCATAAGAGGCGGGATGTGTGCGATGCGATTACACAAGCTGTGCCGTGGAGTGCGGTTATTGTGCGGCATTTAAGTGATAAAGTTCGCTTTTGGGGTGCCTTTTTTGGCCGCGATGCCGATATGCAGCCCAAGCTGGAATATATTTCGCCGGGCGGCTTGATTGAAATACTATATGCCCTTGAAGAAGGCTGCACCGAGCTGTCGTGCCATCCTGGTTTCGATCTCAATTTGGCCAGCGACTATAGCGTCGAGCGCCCAATGGAGGTCTTTACGCTCACGAGTCCGGATGTACTGCCGATTCTGCGGCAATTAAATATAAAGCTCTCTAACTTTGCCTCTATTCAATCAGGCGTTGGGCGGCTGGCAGTCCGTTCATAGCAAAAGGTTGCGACGCAGCCGGGGGCTTCGGTAACGCTTACGCTCCAAAGGGTTATATATCCAGGCAAGAGAGGCCCCAGTGTCCGCGCAATATGCTCGGCTACGCGCTCGGCCGACGGGTTCCATCGTGCGTTAAACGGCTCCAAGTCGTTGAGGCGGCGGTTGTGCCAGGGCATGACGATGCCCTGCATCAAACCTTCAAGAGCATGAAAGTCCATGACTGTTTCGATGGCGTCAAGCTGCGGGCTTTGCACACTGGCCGTTACCTGCCAATCATGGCTGTGCAGTACCTCAAGGCTCCCGTCAGCCAGTCTGAGCTGATGCGAGGCTGTAAAGATTGTACTGACTGAGATGCTATACATAGAGCCTCCGCCCCAACATCATCGGGCCAACTCGCGGCCACGGGCCTGTGCGCTTTGCATGGCGGCAAGCATGAGTTGAAAAAAACCATCCGTTTCCAACCGCTTGATGGCCGCTTCCGTAAAACCTCCGGGGCTTGTGACCTTGCGGCGCAGCTCGGTTGCCGAGTCGGGCGACTGGGCCAGCAGTTTGCCCGCACCGATAATGGTTTGCCGGGCGAGCAGGGCAGATTCGGCTGGAGCCAGGCCCAGCTTTTCGCCGGCGGCGGCCATGGCCTCCAGCAGGTAAAACACATACGCCGGCCCGCAGCCGGAAAGGCTTGTGACCGCATCCATCAGCGTTTCGGGTACTTCTACCGCCAATCCGCTCGAAGCAAAAATTGTGCGTGCGACGGCCGCATCGGCTTCGGTGGCGGTAGAGCCGCGGCAAAGAGCGCTGGCGCCCGCTCCGGCGAGAATGGGCGTGTTGGGCATCACGCGAACGATGCGCGGCCGTTGATGCAGACTATTGGCTATAAACGTTGTGCTGATGGCCGAGACAATGCTGATGATCAACGTTTGCGAAGAAATCGCCGGGCTTATCGCCGCGAGTGCTTCATCTATTTTCTGTGGTTTAACGGCCAGCATAATCACGTCTGTATCGGCGGCAATTTTGGCGGAATCTTCCGTGACGGCAGTGCCTAGCGCATCACGAAAAAGGGCCAACCGCTGCGAACTCGGGTCTGCGGCAATAATTTGATCGGGCTTATATACGCCGGCGGCTAAAACGCCTCGTGCAATGGCCTCGGCCATGTTGCCGGCGCCAATAAAGCCCAGGGCGTAACGGGTGTGCTTGGTCATACTTTTACACCTTTTATAAGCAAGCCGTTGTGGCAGCCAAAGCCAGATTCTATGCGGCGTCGGCCAAGAGGGCGAGCGATTGGCATCGTTCTGGCATGATAAATACGTCCATTTGTGCATTCTACCTGGTTATTTACAGGTATCGGTTGCCAGCAGCGGCATTTGTCAGGCGAGCGTCTGGTAAAACTCTTCGGTAAGGGTCTGCCAATAAATCGGGCGTCGGGCCATGCCGAATCATACCAAACGGCATTTGCACTACAAAAACATGGGTTATGACGATGAAATATCGCGTCACGCCAGAAAAATTGGCAGACCCCTTCGGTAAAATGAAACTTCTGCCACTGGATAACAACGCGGGCTTGGTGTATAGTATCCAATCCTAATTTTGGGGTGGTGATGGGCGCAGTGTGGCGCCGCCATCAAGCCGCCTTGGAGGCATTTACGGGGATAAATGCCTCAATGCACTGTTGTTTGGTTGAATTTGGAGTTGAAACGTGCCCAAAGCGAAAACGCACAAAGGAATTAAAAAGCGCGTAAAGGTAACTGCCCGCGGCAAGGTGAAGTTCCATCGCCATAACAAGGGGCATCTTCAGAGCGGCAAGTCGGGCAATCGGCGGCGGCGGCTCAGGGGCACCACCACCATTACGGGGCCATTTGCCAATAAAATGATCACACTGCTTGGGCCGGGCGCACGCTAAGTCGTCGCGCCGACACCGGTACATGGGCTGCGTTACGGTGGCCGGCCGGTGTTGAACCATCATAAAAACAGGGGAAAGTTCTATGCCACGCGTAAGAATCGGCGCTGCTCGTAAACAGCGGCACAAACGCCTGCTCAAGCGGGCCAAAGGGTTTGTAGGCGGTCGCAGCAAGCTGTATAAAACAGCGAATGAAACGCTGCTTCGTGCTGGAGCCAATCGTTTCAGCGGCCGTAAGGAGAAGAAGCGCGATTACCGCGCCCTTTGGATTACCCGCCTGAATGCCGCCGCTCAAATGCGCGGTCTGCGCTATGGCCAACTTATTGACGGCCTTGCCAAGGCGAATATCAAACTCAACCGCAAGAGCCTGAGTGAAATTGCCATTGCTGATCCGGCTGCGTTTGACCAGCTCGCAAGCCGCGCATGTGATGCCCTCGGTCTTAAAGTGGCTTAAATGCCGCCATGGCGGCTACGGCTCTTTGGCATTTTGTGCACCATATTGTTGCCTGTGAGCCGCGACTTTTTAGCTGGCCGCGCCGCCAGCACAGGTACCATGCGGTTGCGCAGGTTCGATGATTGGACCCCGCGGGTTAAAAGCCTGCTTCGCAGGATGTGCTTCTGGAGCATTGGCGCACTGCATCGTCATCTGTGCGGGCAATCGCCTTAATCGGATTGGCCGTGAACGGCTAAGCGGCTGGCACCAGGCTTAGAAATCGTATGAATCTTGATGAACTGGCACAATCGGCGGCGGCGGAATTGGCGGGCTTAAAATCCCCGGATGACGCCGAGCGCTTCCGCATCAAATATCTTGGAACCAAGGGCCTGCTCAAGCAGGCCTCAGATCATTTACGAACCATTCCGGCCGACCAAAAGCGAGCCTTTGGCCAGCAGCTCAATGTGCTGAAAAACGAGTTGACCTCCAAGTTTGAAGCGGCTCGTAAAGAATTGGCCACGGCAAAGCCTGCCGCTGGTTCGCTGACCGATGTTACCGAGCCTGGCTGTCTCAAGTTTGATCGCTATCAGCCCGGCAGTCTGCACCTGATTAACCAGACGATCGAAAGCCTGACAGATTTATTTTCCAAAATGGGCTTTGCAGTCGCCGGCGGGCCTGAACTGGAAGATGAGTTTCATAATTTTGACGCGCTTAACGTGCCGGCGACGCATCCGGCACGTGACCCTCTGGACAACTTTTATCTTGAACGCCCCAGCGGCGCTCAACCGTTTATGTTGCGGTCTCAGACCAGCAGCGTGCAAATTCGCGTGATGGAGCGAAGCAAACCGCCCATACGGATTGTAGCTCCGGGCCGCGTATACCGCCCCGATACCGTAGACGCCACGCATTCGTTCATGTTTCATCAGCTTGAAGGACTTGTGGTTGATACCGACGTAACCATGGTAGACCTCAAGACATGCATTGATCAGTTTGCCCGCGGATTTTTCGGCAGCGATGTTCAAACTCGATTTCGTCCGAGTTACTTTCCGTTTACCGAACCCAGCGCGGAGTTTGACGTGCTCTTTCATTACCCGGATGGTTCAACACGCTGGATTGAACTTGGCGGTTGCGGCATGGTAGACCCGGCCGTATTCGCTAAGGTCGGCATAGACCCTGAAATATATACCGGCTTTGCATTCGGCTTGGGCATTGAGCGCGTTGCGATGCGCCGCCATGGCATAGGTGACATTCGCGCATTTTACGAAAACGACGTACGCTTTCTGTCGCAGTTTTAACTCGGCTGCCGCACCAGGTTCACCGCGCGCTGCACCACCTCCGCCAAGGGCACAAGTTCGGGTTTGGCACTGGTGCGATGTTTTAGTTCCACCTGTCCTTGGGCCAGACCCTTTTCGCCGAGAACCAGACGAAGGGGTATGCCGATAAGATCGGCGTCCTTGAACTTCACGCCTGGCCGCTGATCGCGGTCATCCACCAATACATCAAGGCCCTGTGCTGTGAGCTCGGCGTGCAGTTGATCGGCCAGTTCCTTAGCTTGTCCTTCATACTTGATGGGCGTAATAACCACATGATAGGGGGCGATGCTCATGGGCCAACGGATGCCGTCAGCATCAGACAGCGTTTCCAGAACACCCACAATAATGCGACCCGGACCTATGCCATAGCAGCCCATAATCATGGAATGATTCTGCTGCTTGTCGTCGGCATATACGGCCTGCAGGGCATCGCTGTATTTTGTGCCCAGCTTAAATACATGGCCCAGCTCAATGCCCTTCTTGAGCGAAAGGGTTCTGCCATTTGGCGAGCGATCGCTGGCCGTAACATTGCGAATATCGGCAACGGTGACGGAGGCGGCCTGCGACGCTCCAATATGCTGCCGCCAGTTAAAACCGCGAAGGTGATAGTCGCGCTCGTTGGCACCTGTAACGGCATGGGCGAGGGCGAGGGCGTCGGGGTCTACATACAACTTGGCCGAAACCGTGTTGATGATATCCGGCCCGACAAACCCGATGGCAAAACCGGCTGCTTTGGCCTTTGCTTCATCCGCAAGTTCCAGCGGACCGGCAAGGCGTCGCAATTTGGACTCATTGACATCGTGATCGCCGCGCACGGCGGCAATAATCCACTGTGGCGGACCATCGGCAGCTTTTTGAAATACCAATGTTTTAATCATATCGGTGGGATGGCATTTTAAAAGCGAACAAACATCGTCAATTGAGGCCGCGTTGGGGGTATGAATACGCTCGCTGGCCGACTGAGTTGGGGCTGGCGCGTCGCTGAAGCTCTGCAGAACCGGAAGTTGACGGGTGGCCCGCTCCAGGTTGGCGGCATACGAGCCGTCGTCCGCCTGCACCACAACGTCTTCGCCTGCGTCGCAAGGGCAGATAAACTCGTGGCTGGCATCGCCGCCAATGGGGCCGCTTTCCGCTTCGACGGGTATTGCCGGAACGCCGCATCGCTGAAATATGTTGACGTAGGCCTGATACATAGCTTGATAAACGTCGTGAAGACTTTCGAGCGAACTGTGAAAGCTGTAGGCATCTTTCATAATAAACTCACGCACCCTAAGCAGTCCATTGCGGGGGCGGGCTTCATCGCGGAACTTCATCTGAATTTGATAAAGCGTCAGCGGCAGTTGCTTGTGGCTGCTGATACAGGCCCGCACCAGTTCCGTGATTATTTCTTCGTGTGTGGGGCCCAGGATCATCTCGGAGTTCTTACGGTCCTTAAGTTTAAAAAGCAGAGGACCATAGTCTTGATAGCGCCCTGTTTGTTTCCAGAGGTCTGCGGGTACGATGGCCGGCAGATGCACCTCTTGGGCGTCAATGCGGTTCATTTCTTCGCGGATGATTGCACAAATTTTCTGCATGACCCGCCAACCAAGAGGCAACCAGTCGTATACGCCCGCAGAAAGCCGGCGCACCAGTCCGGCGCGTATCATAAGTTGATGCGAAATAATCTCCGCATCTGCGGGGGCCTCGCGGGTGGTGGGGATCAGTGTTTTAGACCAGTACATACAAACTCCTGCAAACAACAGGCCATGTTTGTAAGGGCGGCGTCATATTGTTGCAAGCGATATCAAAATGAGGGAAGACTGATGTGGTTGTTTGGGTAGCTTGGGCGTCGTCCGGCTCATTCTATGAATCGTCCGCCGCGCGGTGTGCGAGTCTGGCACAATAACTTAGCGCACCGCCTGCAAAGGTGTTGACTCGGTAAGCTATGCCATTACTTACGCATGCGGTGCGGCATTCTGCTTTGCCGTCGGGTTGGAAGGTGCCCCGGGCGGCAGCCAAAAAGGAAGTGCGGTGATCGTTGCCGGCCGATGGCCCTCCATGGTGTCGGTTTCAACGGTTCCACCAAGTTCCGAGTGGCTGCGTTTGACATATCCAAGACCTATCGGTGCGCTGCCGAGCATGGGCGAATTGCAACTGCTCGTGACCATGCCAACTTGCAGTTCACCTGCCCGAAGCTCAGCGCCTGCCATCGGCGGCGCATGCGAGTTAAAACGCAGGCCTACCAGCATGCGGGCTACGCTGTTGTGCGAGTGCATGCGAGCCACCACTTCCTGACCGAGATAGCATCCCTTGGTGAGGCTTACGCCGCGCAGGTACCAGGGGCCGGTTTCCATCGGGAGATTATGTTCGCTGATGTCTATTCCCAGCAGCAGTGAGCCGCTTTCAATGCGGGCAACATTAAATGCCGACCAGCCAATGGCGCGCAGCCGCGGTTTGGTTTCGCTGTCGGTGGAAGTGAGCGCGGCAGGAGCGGCGTCGCCACGTTCCAGCAGTATTTGCCAAAGTTCTCGTACGCGCTCGACCGGCGTAATCAGCTCATACTGCGGCGAGCCAACCAGGTTAAGGTTGAAGATGGCCACAGGAATATCCGCAAGCATGTAATCCTTAATGTGCAGGGGCGAAGCCAGATCGCTTTCAATGCCAACAGCACCAATGCGGTCGAGCAGAGGCGCTGCCGCCGGGCCGAAGAGCGAGAGTCGGGCAAGTTCGGTGGAACGGTCGCTGATAGCCGCATCTTCCGTAAATATATAATCGCCCAGGGCCTTGGCTGTAGTAGTCGTCAAGCGCGCGTCCATATCGAGAATGGTGCGATCCGCGAGATTAAGAACATTCATATCCGCTACGATGCGCCCACGGGTATTGAGCATAAAGGCATAGCGCCCGTTGCCGGCGGCAAGGGTTCGTGTATCGTTGGTAACAAGGTTATTGAGAAAAGTCAGCCGATCACGGCCGCGAATTTCAATTGTGCCGCGCTGCGGGGCATCCATGAGGGCGGCGGCTTTACGAATAGCCGCATATTCGGCCTCAGGCTCGCCATAGCTTTCAACGATGGCAATGTCCGGCCCGTAAGGTATAAAGGCAGCCTCGGCTTGCTCGTGTAGTTCCTGCAGCGGATTTGGTTTCATGGCGGCTCCCGTTTCAAAGGCATTTTAATGCGGCAGCCGAATATGGCAATGTTCGCATGTGCGGTGGCCCGCGACGGGACCGCTAACGTTGTCGGCGTAATGCAAAAATCAATGGCGGCCAGGCCGTCATGGGGCGGTCGCGATGTTGGGTGCGACCCGCGGTCGCGGCTTTGTGGGGCGATGAGCGTCTGCTGGGCGATTTGGCCGAAGCGCTCGCTTGCGGCATAATACGTTTTTGAGCAGGAGACCTTGGTGCGGTTTGATCTGGTGATATTTGACATGGATGGCACGCTTACCGTGGACGTCCTCGATTTTGACACGTTGCGGGCACAGCTCGGTTTGGCCGAGAGGCAGCCGGTGCTGGAATGGATAGCCGCACTGCCCGAGCCGACGCGCAGCGAAAAATGGCGCATCCTGCATCATCATGAGTCGCAGGCCGCTGAGAGCGTTCCTCTGAGGCCGGGTGTTGGTGATATGCTGGCGAGCCTTAAATCGCAGGGTGTAACCACGGCGCTTTTGAGCCGCAACAGCCGCCAAAGCGTTGAAACAGTTATGTCGCGGCATCAATTGTCGTTTGATGTGGTTGTGTCGCGCGACGAGCCGCCCATTAAGCCTGACCCGCAAAGCATCTTACAAATTATGCGTTACTGCAGCGCCACTGCGGCGCGAACGCTTATGGTAGGTGATTACATATTTGACTTGGATGCGGCCCGCGGTGCAGGCGTTGCCAGCGCCCTGTTGGTTGAGCCGCACGCCCATTTGCCGCCCTTTGCCGTTCATGCCAGTTACATCATTCGCAATATGGGCGATGTGCCAATGCTTTTGCGCGACCCGGAGCGATTTGTCTGTCGTACGGGTCTAGGCGGCGCGGCGATGCACTCGGTGGTGAAAGGGTAATAAGCATGACCAGGCGGCGGTGTCTTGAAATGTGGACGGCTCTAATGGTGGCAGCCTCCGCGGGCTTGGCCTTGGGCAGCAGCACTCCGGGATTTGTGACAACCAAATCTACCATGGCGGCCGGTGCGCCGGCCAGCAAGTCGGCATCACACGCCGAACTGCTTAAGGTGCTTAACGCCCTTGAAGCACGCGGTACAACGCTTAAAGATTTTTCCGCGCAGCTTCGGGTACGCGTGCATCATCTGCGCACGGATGAAACCGACATTAACATCGGCAAGATTTGGTATCAGCGACAGGGGGCCACAAGCTGCTTTGATATTCATTTTGACATTCTCGCGGTGGATGGCGCTATTGCCCGCAAGCATGCTGATCACGATTTGGTATTTGACGGCCGATGGTTTATAGACCGAGATGGAACTGCAAAGATTTTTCGTAAAACCGAGGTGGCCCCGCCAGGTAGCGTGGTAAACCCCTTAAAGTTGGGGCAAGGCCCTTTGCCAATTCCGATTGGTCAGGACCCGCGCGAGGTGCTTAAAGATTTTCATGTCCAGTTACGTCTGAATGCCAATGAAATCGAGCATCTTATTCTGAAACCACGCGATAAAAAGGCGTTTGATTTCGATAAACTGCAATTCTGGATTGATCCCAAACTGGGCATACCCGTTAAAATTCGCCGAACTGACCCGGACGGCACGCCCACCACCGCTACGTTTACCAACATTAAGATAAATACAGGCAAATCGCATGACTTTCATGTGCAGGTACCGGCACCCGGCAGCGGCTGGACTGTCATCGTACGACCCTGGCGAGCGCAATAAAAAAGGGACTCCGCGCGGTAACGCAGGAGGCCCTGTCTGTTTGTGCGGCTTAAGCTGTCGGCTTGGCCCGCGGCATCGGCTTATTTGCGCAGAATCGCCCGCCGAATTATCTCGGCCATTACATGCTGCCCCTTGGCATTGGGATGTACGCCGTCGTGTTGCAGCAGCGATGCATTATGATGCATGCCGTCGTGTACGTTAATCATGGGTA
Organism: Planctomycetota bacterium; assembly: GCA_021780285.1. Taxonomy (GTDB): domain Bacteria; phylum Planctomycetota; class Phycisphaerae; order WQYP01; family WQYP01; genus JABEVB01. The sequence continues at coordinate 1,054 of JAJXZA010000359.1, read as the reverse complement.
AATGCAGCTTGGCGGCGACGATTTTGATGTCAGGAATCACGCCGCCCACCATGTTCTTTTCGTTGATGCCGTAGCTGCTCTTGAGCACCGGCGGCGGCAGGCACAGCCAGACCTTTACGTTCGTGGTTAATGATTGATAGTGCTTAACAAGTGCGGTCAAGTCATGCACAAAGTGGGCGTGAGGGTCTGCCAATAAATCGGGCGTCGGGCCATGCCGAATCATACCAAACGGCATTTGCACTACAAAAACATGGGTTATGACGATGAAATATCGCGTCACGCCAGAAAAATTGGCAGACCCGGGCGTGATGTTTCCAGTTCCAGGCTTTGGTGTCGTTGGTGCCCAGCATGATAATGACTATCTTGCCTTTGAAAGCGGTTGAATGTTTGTATTCCGGCGTCTTCCAATAGGGCAGGTCGCCATCTTTAAGCAGCGTGGCACCGCTATGGCCGAAGTTGGCCACCTTGTAATGTTTACCCAGCATTTTCTGCAGTTGCCCCGGCCAGGCGTTGACCCAATTGTTGGGCACGCCTGCGCCAAAAGTAATGCTGTCACCGACGCACGCCACGCGCACCGGCTGAGCCGCAGTTGCTGGTTTGGCTGCGCAGGCAATGGTTATAAACATGACGAGGGCGAGTATCTTGGTCGAAAGTGATTGCATCGTACTATTGCTCCTTAAAAACATTCTCGCAAATACAATTTTGTCATACATTTTGGGGGCAATGCACTTGGCGGGTGCATACCGCAATTTAATTAGGATATAACGTCCGGTAAGTTTTGGCAACTAATATTGTTTTGCTTTGCCTTGTGGGTCTGCCAATTTTTCTGGCGTGACGCGATATTTCATCGTCATAACCCATGTTTTTGTAGTGCAAATGCCGTTTGGTATGATTCGGCATGGCCCGACGCCCGATTTATTGGCAGACCCTGCCTTGTTTTGCGTTTTGCATTAGACCAAAGTTCCACCTTCTCTGGCACGCATCTCAGCGCTGTAACCTCTTGTTAAATCCAGCTTTACGTCACGTTTGCGGCCGATTTTTGCCGGCAAAGTGT
>JAJXZA010000317.1 GCA_021780285.1 Planctomycetota bacterium | reverse complement strand
TAAAACGACCTGATGCCTCACATCTGCGGGTAACGCCTTTCACCGCCTCTGCACAAATCAGCTTCAGTCAAGCGGTTTAAGACAACGCAACCGGCTCAGATGTTACACGTTTGCAATGCAAAGTGAGGAAGTTGGGTTATCATCCTCTTAATGTAATTCCGATTCTCCGGTGATGTTGATAACATCGGTTGGGGCCATCGGGGGTTTTTCGTGTTGGGGAGTTGCGTTCGGCGTGTTTTGGATTGTCTTAGCCATTTGGTTGTTGTGGCTTTTGGCGCTTGCGATTGCAGTGTGGACGCTGCGCGTAGCGCAGTTTTTCGGCTACCGCATGCCGCAGGTGGTTGCTCGCCCGCTTGAGCCGGCAACCGCCAAAGTTGCTGTCATCGTGCCGATTAAAGGATCAGATGAAGATACACGCGGAAACCTTGAGGCGCTGCTGCAGCAAAATTATCCCCGCTATCGGTTGATTTTTGTGGTGCAATCCGCAGACGATCCTGTATGCCGGCTCCTCGATGTTTTAGTGCGGCAGCAGCCGCAGCGCGTTATGGTAGTGGTTGCAGGCAATGCCCAGCATCGCGGCCAGAAAGTGCATAATCAGCTTGCAGGCGTAGCCGCCACAAGCTCGGCCGACGACATTCTGGCCTTTATGGACGCTGACGCCCATCCCAATGCCAACTGGCTCCACGCGCTGGTTCAGCCGCTGCACTATGGCCCGCACATTGGAGCCACCACCGGCTATCGCTTTTATGTGCCGGCACAACCCACCGGAGCCAATCATCTCCTTTGCCTGCTGAATGCAATGGTCGGCAGCTTTTTAGGGCCTTATCGGCGGGCGGTGGCCTGGGGCGGCTCGATGGCAATCCGTCGGGAAGACTTTTTCAATTACGGGGTGTATGACGCCTGGCAGGGCGCCTTGAGTGATGACTACGCTTTAACCTGGCAGGTAAAAAAGGCGAGTCGCCGCAAGATTCACTTTGTTCCGCAATGCCTCGTAGCGTCACGGGCGTCGTTTACCGCGACAAGCCTGCGCGAATTTGTCGTGCGACAACTGCGCATTACGCGAATATGCTCGCTGCGTATTTGGCTGGCGGCCCTGAGTGGCGCACTTTTGTACTTGTTCGCCCTGCTTGGAAGCTGGGCGTTTGCCATTGCCGGCCTGATTGAGCATAAGACCTGGTGGCCGTGGTGCGCAGCGGTATTTATTTGTCTCTGCTCGCTAAGCATCCTGCGCGGCTTAATGCTTTTGGCGGCGGCACGGCGGCTGCTGCCGAAGCATTGGGCAGCCATCAGGCCCGCCGCCCGTTGGTTTATTTTAGGCATTCCTCTGGCACAACTGTTTATGCTGACCGCACTGCTACAGGCCGGGTTTGGCCGCATTCTGGTCTGGCGGGGCATTCGCTATCGCATGCGCAGCCGCTCCCAGACGCAAGTACTCGGTCCGGTTGAGAGCGTCCCGCCATAACAAGGCCAAAACAGGACTGCCGACTCGTCAGGCAATGGCGGCCAGCGGCATGATGGCTTTTTTGAAATCATCAATGGTATGCTGGCGACTCAAATCCAGCGGCAGCATAACGCCATGATTATGCGAAGAATCCACAATAAACATTCTTTTGGCTAAAACTCCCCAGCCCTTGTCCTGCTGCTGGTGGCCGCAAATAAAGAGTTCCGAAAACCACATTTTCGACAGCTTATCGAGCGAGTTCTCCGTTTGCGATCGCCCCCACAGCAATTTGTATACCGGGCCATTGCGCAGGTAATCGCTTTCAACAAGCGGGCGCCGCAAAATGGTAGAGTCAAAATCGCCCAGATCTCGCCAGGTGGGCAGCGAGTGGCTCAAGAAAATGCCGGTAACCGTTATGCCCGCCAGCGGCATGCTTAGCACAAACCTCCGAAATGCTTCACGAACGGCATCGGCGCGGCCGCCAAAGCGCACGGTAAAGGCCCGCGAAAATCGCTCGGTAAGATCATACCCTTCCTTCAGGATCGCCATGCCGAAAATTTGAGCCCAGTCGTGGTTGGCCAGAAGAAAATGCACTTGCCTCGGAAATTTAACCGACCACTCTACAGCGTCCAACAGGAGATCCAGACTGGTGTCTTCGCCGTCAGGCCCAAGCGCCCCGCCATGAATGATTTCCTGCAGCAGCACGTGCCGTCGCGGAAACATATCCAGCGCCGCCGCCTTGACAATGCGCTCAAAATTGCGGCGATGATTGTGCAAGTCACCCGTTACCAGCAGTTCACCCACCGACGGAAAGTATAACATTTGAGCCGAGCGAATAGGGTCAAACCGATTGTTATCGGCGGCCTGTTGTAAAACATCAATGGCGTGTCCTGCCGACATGCTGCGTAATCCATCTCGAAGCCATGCAGCGGATTTCCAAATCAGGCGCCACCGCGCGAGTCCGCCAACCCGCGCTGCTTCGTGCCACGGCCGTCATGATACCGTATCAGCCTCGGCGTTTTCCGTTGCTTCATCTTTTGCCGTATTAACGCCAATGGCCTCATCGAGGCGAACAGCCGCATTGAGGCTAAGCACAAACTCAAGTCGGCTCAGCACATCGTCCATGCTGGCCGGGCGCTTGGCCGGACGATTCTCAACACACTCAATAATCAGCTTTGACAGGGCGAGCGGAATCCGTGGATTTAACTCATGGGGCGCCATCAGCGCCTGCGACGCAATGGCCGCAACGCCCTGCCGCCGGCGCGGAATGACCGTCGGCACATGCCGGTCGGTGACGCACCAGTAAAGAGTGGCTCCAAAATTAAAGATGTCAGTGGCAGGAGTGAGCGGGCCAAGAGCAACCTGCTCCGGCGCGATGTAATCGGGCGTGCCCTGGATACGCGTTTTAACCGTGCCGATTGCGCAGCTCTGGCCAAAGTCAATAATTTTGCAGCCATTGTCGGAGGTGATCAAAATATTGTTGGGTTTAATGTCCGCATGGACAAAGCCCAGCTTATGCATGGCGGAAAGCCCCCGCGCCACCGCGCACGACACATCCAGCAAACTGCGCAGAGACCCCGGCCGGTCCGAATCTATCGAAGTGCCATCAACAAGGTCCATGAGCAGATGCAATTCGGTCACCGTGAGGAGTTTGCGCCGGCGAATCAGCCGATGGCTCTTGCGCAGCACCGGATGATCAAACTGACTGCTGATTTCGTACTCCTGGGTCGCCTGTTCCAGGAAGCGGTCGTCCTCGGCGCTGCGCCTGAGGACTCGCTTAAGCGCGTAGAGTTGCCCGGTTCGCTTTTCGCAAACGGCATAAATCGTGCTGCGAGCGCCGTAACCCAGCGTCGAAAGCACTTCAAAATCAGAAAATTCGGGGGCGCTATCCATCAAATCGCTTTTTCCATTTCCACAGGAAGCTTTGCCAATACACAAAGCCGCCCTTCTGGGCACCTCAGCAGCGTCCAAAAGCAGCCGCTACCTCACGGGTACACACATGCGGTGGAAGAACAGGGCGAACGGATCGCAGCCGACGTCAAAGACCAAGATCAGTGGGCCAGCATCTGCTGGAACCGCCGGGTAAAGGCGGCTTGAGCCTGCGTTTGATGGCCCGTAATTTGCCACTGAAATACTACGCGCGACGCGGGAATGTTCAGCTTGCTCTGCAAGGCTCGGGTGAGCTTGGCCAGCGAATCAACTTGGTTGCTGGAAAAACCTTGAACGTTAAGGTTGCCGATCATGCAAATGCCAACGGCGTTTTTATAAGGTAAATAATTATGATTTCGATAATCGGGCCATTGGCATACGGGTGCTGTGCTACGCTGTGCCAACCAAGATGATCCAACCTCTACGGTTCCATCAGCCTTGCGGTCGGAGTTTTGGCCGTTGTCTACAACAAAGTGAAAATCTACCGGCCAAACATGCTGTGCCTGCTCTTGAGCCGAACGCATATCCATCGCTTTTCCAACTTGTCCTCCCGGTAGAACACCGTCGGCCAGGTCGGACGCATCGCCCGCCAAACTGTCCGACTGGTAGATGATGATATAGTTCCAGCGGTTTGGCTGCAATGCCCCAAGCGGATTGATAGCGCGAGAAAAATTGTTGTTCGTCTGGGTCGTCGCCGACAAAGACCTAACCGGGCTGGTGATCGGCTGGCCTTCAAGCAACATCAGCAAACCAGCGCCCACCGTCAGGCTCGCTACCAGCGAACTTAACACGGTAAGTACGCGCCTCTGGCTCACAGTTGTTTTACGAGTACCTGCAGACCTGACCGTCTTTGCCATGACAACAACGCCTTAACGCAAAACCCTTACTTCCATATTGTATGGTATCGGACGCATCCAAACAAATATCTTAGAAAATATTCACGATCAAGTTTATTTAGCCGTAAGGCCTAGGCTCATACAGCACGCAAGCGCTCCATCCCACCCCTAACGCCATCTTAACAGATACCTTGCCGTTGCTTGCGTCCGCTCGGAACTGCCCTTGGGCGGCAGCCATAAGTACAGCTTAACTATGCCGCTTTCGTGCTGACTTATCAGCAGTGGAACGCGCCATAATCTCGAGCATATTCGGGCTTTACCCGACACCTCGCTTATGACGATATAATAAACGCCGAGCAGTCTCATTTTGATGCAATGGCATCATGACCTGCTTGGACGCCTGGGAGCCGCTTGGATGCCGGAGTAAAGCTTCCCGGCTGCGAAGGGCGGCTTTAAAGCATTTGTCCCAAGTTTGTTCTTGACCGATAAGCAGGCGGTGTTAACATAGGGACCAGAGCACATCGGCACCGGGGCTGTAAACATGCCGGATGTTCGCAGCATCTTGGGGACCACTGCCCGGCAAACGCAATGAGCATTTGCCCATCTTAACAGGGACTGTGCTTAGGAGAACCAGATTATGAATCTCGAAAAAGCAGCGGTACGAACCAAGCGGATTCTGGGGCTGGTGGTTATTTTGGGATTGGCGATCCTCGTCGTGGGCATAGTCATCGCCGCCTTGGCGGCACACAATTCGGGCAGCCATACCGACCTGGCCACCATCATTCACGACCTGGAGCCGGGCATTCTAATCGCCTGTTTTGGCCTGGCGGTCACGATTGCCGGCGCTGTACTGCAACCCTTGACGGCTCTGCGATTTCAGCAGGCATCCGACGCGAGCTGGCGTTACGAGCAGGTGCGGGGCGCCATCGAAAACCAGCGCCAGCAGCTTGAAGCCATTCGAGAAAGCGTCTCTCTCTCCGATGCGGCCAAGCAAATCGCGTACCGCCATAAAGACCGTGAAGCGCTGCGGCACGCCATCCGCGAAGATATTGACAAAAATGATTATGAAGCCGCCTACTGGCTGACCAGCGAAATGGAACGCCGTTTCGGCAGCAAGCAGGAATCGGCCCAGTTCCGCGATATCATTGAATCATCGCGGCGTAAATTCATTGAGACTGAAGTGCGTGAGGCCCTGACGCATTTCGATCTGCTTCTCAAGCGATTTGACTGGGCGGCCTGCTACCGCGAGATGGAGCAGCTTATGAAGATGTTCTCCTTCCATCCGGACATTCAGCGTCTGCCTGAACGCGTGCAGAATGCCCGCGAAACGCACAAACGCGCCTTGCTCAAGGAATGGAAGGACGCCGTCTCCCGCGATGACGTTGATCGCAGCGTGGAACTGCTTAAACAGCTTGACCAATACCTCACCCCCGGTGAGGCCGAAGGCTACAAAGAAATCGCCCGCGATGTATTTAAGAAGCGGCTGCAACAGCTTGGCGTCCAGTTTGCCCTGCACGTAAGCGACAAAAACTGGCCGGAAGCGGCCCGCATCGGCCAGCAGATTATTGACGAGTTCCCCAATGCCCGCATCGCCGCGGAAGTGCGCGATCGCATGCCCATCATCCGCGAGAAGGCGGCACAGGCTGGCTCGGCGGTTGCAATTTAGGCTCCAGCAATCGAGCCACTTCAACCGCCACTCGGTCGCCGGCCTGCATCTGCCGCGAAAATCGCTCCATGGGTGAAACCAGTTGCGAAAGCTGCGAACTCATTTCCATTCGCTGCTGCGGGTTTTTGAGCAGTTCCACCGCACGCTGAACCACCGGACGCGTTGAACCATAAAACGGCATGAACTCAGGCACCAGTTCGCGGTCTGCCAATATATTCACCAGGGACATATACTTTGTTCTAACCAGAAAGCGCCCCGCCAAGTTCCACTTCCAGCGGCTCAGAGCGTATAGCACAATCATAGGTTTGTAATGGCTGGCGACCTGCAGCGTTGCGGTGCCGCTGCACACCAGCACCAGGTCCGCCCAGGAGATGACGGCATCGGTAACGTGTGTTCGGACTTCAATACGTTCCGAACTGCGCATGAGATGGGCCTGAATCTGCAAAGCCCGATTTTTATCCGCGGCGGCCGCCACAAATGCGCACTCCTGCACCCGCCCTCTTAGCTGCGAGGCAACCTCCAGCATGACCGGCAGGTTCGATGCGACTTCACTGCTGCGCGACCCCGGCAATATAGCGACTTTCAGCCTGGCCTGCGGAAATGGGGACGCTGGGACTGCCGCCGTCGGCTGCTGGGCCAATCGGTCAAACAACGGATGCCCCACGTACACGGCATTAATGCGCTGCTGCCGAAAGTAAGGTTCTTCAAACGGCAGGACGCAGCAGAGCGTATTAACGGCCCGCGAAAGCTTGCGCGTCCGCCATGGTGCCCAGGCCCAGTGCTGCGGGGCAACATAGTAGCAAACCGGCAGTTTCATACGACGCGCCATCAAGCCAATGCGGACATTGACGGTGGGCGAATCAATGGGAATCACCACATCGGGCCGGTTGTTTATAAACTCACGGCGAATTTCCTTCAGCAGTCGCACCCAATATCCCACCTGACGCAAGGCACCCAGCAGCATCGCCGCGTTGCGGGTTGGATCGGCCAGCAGCCGACAGCCGGCTGCCGCCATTTTTGGCCCGCCTACGCCCACAAACTGCGCATTGGGAAACTTGCGCCGCAGCGATTCTATCAGCGTTTGGCCCAAGCTATCGCCGCTGTGCTCCGCGGCTGAAATAAAAAATCTTATGCTGCCGATGAGTCAAGCCTCCTGAAAGGTCGCCATTGGGCAGACGAAACCGATCGTTGCACCTTCAACGACCCCCGCCGTCGGCTGACGTGGGAGGCCATTACCGGGCCAAGGCCGACTCATCGGTTTTTTCCTGCCCGTCGTCTTGAACCGCCGGCAGCGCCTTTTTGGCGGCTTCTTTGGCGTGCAACAATGTTGGAGAAGCAATGGCGAGCGTGCTGTAGGCGCCGGTAAATACGCCGATCAGCATGGCATACGCAAACCCATGCACGCCCTGTCCACCCCAGATATACAGAATCATGACGACCACAAATACCGTAAAGGTGGTCCAGATGGTTCGACCAAAGCATTGATTGATGGAGTCATTGACCAGTTTGGCCGTCAACGGCAGCTTAAGTCGCCCGCGGTTTTCGCGCACCCGGTCAAAGATTACGATCGTATCGTTGACGCTGTAACCAATAATCGTCAAATATGCCGCGATCATCGTCATGTTTATCTTGAAGTTGTCCACGAGCAAAAAGTGGCCGATGGCCGTGCGGTGGATATACACAGCGAGCACCGTGGCCGCCACTGCGACGATTGCATCGTGCACCAGCGAAAAGATAACGCCAAAGCCATACCGAATGCCGCCAAAGCGTATCCACACATAGGCTACAATCAACAGCAGCGAAATGCCCACGGCAATGAGTGCATTGAGCCGAGCCTCGGTCGCCACCTGCGGCGCAAAGCTGTTGACGCCCGCAAGCCCGCCAGATGTCGTCAGCGCGGTGCGTACAATGTCCCATTGTGAGGCGGCGACCTGCTGCTTCCAGAGCGCGGCCTTACCCGAATCGTCGGGGTTGTAAAGGAAGTTGTCATCCACCGCCACCACCACGGCCGCGGTCACTGGCGCGGGGCCTTTGCCCGCCGCGCTCGCCGCATAGGTCAGTGGAATCACTTTAAAAGGCCGGTACTGCAGCCGGGCAAAATCCGGTTCCTGCGCCATCTGCCGGATGCGCGATGTCAGATGAGCCACCGTCTCCGGCGGCGAAATATTGCGCAGCACCACTCCCACGCCGCCGTGGTAATCGCTGACGTCAACGTTCGGCCCGTGCGGAATCAATTCCTGCAGGCTGTTTTTGGTGATCGAAAAAATCGTGCCGTCGTCAAACAGCCGTTGTACATGGCTCGGCGAGACATTGACATCCGTAAAGCTGAGTTTGCGGGTTACGGCAATCACATCGGCAAATGTCGCTTCAAGCTTCTGCGTAAGCTCCTGAACGGGGCTTGCGGTTGCAGTCACGCCGGGTTTGCCTTCCGGGTTTACGATGCTGGTGATGATCGTAAACTCGTTATGCTTGGAACCCACGCTGTAGACCGTGGCCCGTCGCAGCGCCGCCAACGCCGCATCACTGCGCCCCAGCGCCGCCACGCGCTGGCGCACCGCCGATACGGCAAGGGTCTTCCCCGGCTTAAGGTGCAGCGTAATTTGAGTACCGCCGTTAAATTCCGTGTCATACTTGTGCGTGCCGCGAGCCCAAAACGCCACCATGCCTGAAATCATCACGAGTCCCGAGACAATCCAGAAAATGTGCCGTTTGCCGATCCAATCAAAGTTGGTCAGCGTGAAAACCCGCATAAAAGGCCAACGGCCTCTGAGCCATGTGAACGTAAACAAATCACGGAAATATTCCGCCACGGAAAGATCATCTATCTTACGCATCACACCCGTGCGAATGGCGGTAATCATGAGCGTCCGCGTGACAAACAGAGCCGTGAACATGTGCACAGCCAGGCCAATGAGCAGTGTTATGCCAAAGCCCTTCACATCTTCAGAGCCAAGTTCTATCAGCACAATGCTGGTAAGCGATGTGGTGAGGTTGGCGTCAAAAATCGTCCAGAAAACCTTGTCATATCCCTGCTTAACCGCCAACCACAGCGATGCACCCTTGTGCAATTCCTCGCGGATACGCTCATTAATCAGAATGTTCGCATCCACCGCCATGCCCAAGGTCAACACCACGCCGGCGATGCCCGGCAGCGTGAACGTCGCATGCAGCAGCGACATGACGCCCATCAACAGCAGCAGGTTCATCAGCAGTGCAATGTCGGCAAAGGCACCGGTAATCGTGTAGTAGGTAAACATGAACAGCAACACCACGATCACGGCTATAACGGCGCTGCGCAAGCCAGCTCGCAGATTGTCCGCTCCCAGCGTTGAGCCAATGGTTTGAACTGATATGGGTTGCGATTGCAGCGTAGCTGGCAGCGAACCGGCGTTGAGTATCTGCGTGATCGTGCGGCCTTCATTGGCAATAGATCGAGCCGCCAGCACATTGTTAGCTGTGCCCAGCGTTATCTGCCCCTGCTTATGAATAATGCCTCGAATGCTCGGCGCCGTAATTGCCTTGCCATCCAGAAGGATCGCCATATTCTGATTACGATTTGCGCTGGTCAACTGTCCCATGTAATAACCGCCGGCATCATCAAGATTGAAGTAAACCGTCGGCTGGCCCGTACTTGGATCAGACCCAAACTGCGCCAGTTCAACCTTCCACGGTTTAAAGCTTGGCGAGTGAGTCATCATTTTGCCCGGAGCATCGTACAAAAGAACGTAGTGCCGCCCCTGGTATTCACCGGTGACATAATAGGGCGGCTCGCCAGGCTTAGGCAGCAGATCTTTGCCATTGACAGGGTCAATTTCAAACCAGCGCAGACCGGCGGGAGTGATGGCATTATGCGGACCCTTGGCTTCGAGTTGCCTAACAGCCGTCATCATGCCCGGCAAACTTGGGCTGGCCGCAATTCTAAAATCAAGCACACCGGCGCCGCGCAACAGCCGCTCGAGTTCCGCGGGGTTGTCGAGCCCGCCGCTATGCTTACGCAAATTGCTGTACGCGGCCACAAGCTGGTGAATAACCGCAGCCCGCCCCGGATGATTCGCAATCAACTGGCTCAGAGAAGTCTTCGCCTGGGCGCTGCCCGTGTCGTAAATGGCTTCAAGCACATTCGCCAGTTGCCGCACGTTGATGTTTTCCGCCAGGACGGCATTCAATGCCTGCTCATAAGCAGCTTCGGTATTGTTCAGCCGCTGTAACAGCGCATCAGGCAAATCGGTGGGACTGTAGCGCCCCGCGGCCTGCCGGGCGCCGTGGTACGCGTCATAACTTATGGCAAGCTGCTTGAGTAATGCCAGCCGCTTCTGATTGGTTCCCGCGAGAGCCGCGATATCCTTCTCACGAAGGCTGGCAGGCCGCGCAGCCATAGCCGCATTGATTTGCGACGGTTGAATGTTGTCGGCCAGAAGTTTATCAACAAGCTTTTGATACGCAGCCTGTGCCTGCCGCGATTTCTCATCAGCCAGCGGCATCTGAATTTCGATGCGGTTACCGCTAAGCACACGCCACACCAAATTGCGCACGCTTTTTGGGTCTACGCGCTTTTTAAGCACATCCACCACCTGCTGCGCCAGCCGGTTGGGATCGCCATGAAAGCCCTTCGGAATGTTGAGCTGGTAAATGAGGTCCGTGCCGCCGGAAAGATCAATGCCGCCCTTGACGCCATTGAAGTAGATGCACAGCACCGCCAGCGCGATCGCCGCAAATATCAGTCCGAACCTTGCCCATAAGTTTGTCTTCATATCGTTTCCGAGGCTGTTGTTGCAAAGATGGTTTTCGATTTCAGCTGTCAGCGAAAGCCGACGAGGCGGTTATCAATTTTTGCCGTCGTCGCCCGGCTTATCGTCCGGCACCACCGAGGCCACGGCCGTTTTCAAAAATCGCGCTTTGATGTTGTTCGATTCGTCAATCTTCAGGACAATGTCGTCGTCACGCACATCCACGACCGAGCAAACCATACCCCCGGTGGTTACGACGCGATCCCCCTTTTTCAGCGACGCCATCATCTGCTCGCGCCGCTTTTGTTCCTTTTTGGGAGCCCGCATTAAAAAGAACAGAATTAAAATCAAACCCACCGGTAAAATCATGCTGGTGAGCGAAAAACCCTGATCGGGCGCCGGTTTCTTTGCGTCCGGTGCTTTGGCGGCCGCATTCGCATTTGCGACGCCGGCTGTGGTCGCACTCGTTGCCGCTTGCTGCTGGCCTGCAGCGGCAGCATTGCCTGCGCCCGCCGCCGGAGCAGCCGCAGGCGCGGCCACCGGTGCGCCACCCGCAACGGGCATGGCCACCGGGGCACCATTGTCGGCCAAGGTCATAGCCCCCTTCCCGCCCGGGGCCAATACGCCAAGCGCCACCATTAATGCCAATACCGCTAACTTACGTTGCATAACTGTTCCTCTTAATGTTTTACTAGCCGGACGCCGGACGCCGG
>JAJXZA010000063.1 GCA_021780285.1 Planctomycetota bacterium | reverse complement strand
TCCGCTGGTGGTGCTCGATCAAATCCGGGTCACGTGGATCGGGAATGCACGCCGAGATCCGCCGCACCAGCTTCAACCGCCGATCCGCCTCCCTCAATAATAAGGCGCCGGCATCAGATGTGATCCTGCCCCCGTCAAACTCCAACAGCAACTTCTGCCGTCGAAGAGATGACAACGAAATAGATTTTGTGGTACAGTCTGTTCCCATGGCCTTGCCTCCTTGCAAAATGACGGAACTTAGTTAACACCTTGATTTTACAGGGTGCAAGGCCTGCGCGCAAGGCCCACAATAAAAATACCTATGAAATATCCGGGCTAATAATGACCACGGAATTAATTTAACGCATCCGCCAATCGCAGGCAAGAAGATACGATAAACCTCGCACGGCCAAGATCTGCACCTTCTCGCTTATGCTTATAATGCATGTGTGCGACGACGACGGGATTGGACACTAAGCCCCAAAGTTCTCGAAGGAAACGCAGGATGCTGGATGCTGGATGCTTTAGTTACCCGGCCCGGGTGTTATCTGCGAACATCGGCGCAGTCTGCGGTTAATTCGTCATCAGCTTTTTCTGAACTTAGCGCCCGGAAGAGGTTGTTTTTTACCGATGGCGGTATATTTACCTTTCTAAAACTTCCGGCTGCGCATTGGCCGCCATTTCCCATCTGCGGCATCTGCCGTTAACTTTTCCGGTTCCTGCATCGACAAGTTCCTTCTTTCCCCAAATTGCATTGGAGCCGCGCCGCAGAGGGGAGCCAAAAAGCATGCCGCCTTGCCGGGTGGATCTGAAATGCTCCGTCTGCTTTGTTGTCGGATCTCGCAGACTCATTATTCAGAGTCGGCTCGATCCTCCACCGCGCAAACGGGGCATTTCAGAGCCATCGCAATTCCGGCCATTACTCGGACAGGCTCCCAGCGGTTGCTTTATCCCAAAAAATGTGGTTAGCTACCTTTCAAATTATGCCTTGTGCGCGCGGAGCGGGTGTCCATGACCAATCCATCGGCCGAACCAGCAACTACCCCGGCAAGCAGCGTCAGCCCACCACCCGTGGATACATGGGTAGACGCTTACGGCGGCATCCTGTTTCGCTATACCATCTCCCGGGTGCCCGATCACAACATCGCTGAAGATATCGTACAGGAAACCCTGGTCGCAGCCCTTGCCGCGCAAGGCAAGTTCAATGGCCAGTGCGCCTTTTCAACCTGGCTCGTGGGCATTCTTAAACATAAAGTAGTCGATTATTTTCGCGCACAACATCGCCAACCCGCCGCATCGCTCGACGACGATAAAGTTGTCGAGTCAATGTTCAACAATATGGGCCATTGGCGCAATGCCCCCAAACGCTGGCACATGACCGCCGAACAAGCCGCCGAATCAGCTGAGCTTTCCCCGCTCATTCAGGCCTGCCTCGAAGCCCTGCCCCCCATGCAGCGCGAGGCCATCGTCATGCGCCTTATGGATGATCAAGCCGCCGACGAAGTATGTAAGACTTTGCAGCTTAGCGCGACCAACCTATACGTGCTCCTGCATCGTGCGCGGCTGCGGCTTCGCAACTGCCTGGAAAAAAAGGGTGTAGACCAGCTTGAATAGCTGAAAAAAAGAGACCGAAATGTTTAATCCATTGCACATTTTCAGTTGTCGCGCTGCGGCGGAAGCCGCTGCCCGTAAGCGCGACGCAAAGCTTCCCCTGGGCAATCGCATCACCCTCGCAATGCACCTGGCTATTTGTTCAATGTGCCGCTATATGAATAGTCAATTCGAAATTATTGAGGCGGCACTGCGAAAACTAGGCCGCCCTCCAGAATCAGGCAATGCCAACCAATCGCTTTCGGCCGAGGCACGCGAGCGGCTTAAGTCGTGCCTTAAATAGGTGTTCAGCAGACTATTGCACCCATACATCCAAATATCCGCGTATCATCACCATATTATCTGCATATACGAAAGACATCGCTTACCCAAGAATCATAACGTCCGAGAAACGGCGGTCATCCGATAAAAATACATTCCCAGCCAGCCGCACTGCAGCAAGAGCCGGCCTTTGCCGATAAAGTATAGAGATTGGCTTGGTGGGGCTTATGACAAAATCCAATACCGATGAGTGCGCGAACACGCCTCGCAGCGCAGGCGAAGCGTCCATTGGCATCCGCCCTCCCACCACCGCTGCGGCCCCGCGCGGGCTGGTTCCTCGCGGCAGCCTGGAATGGTGGCTGCTCCTGCTTGTGTTCCTGCTTATCGCCACCACCTACATGCTCGGCGCCGCCGCGGCAATGTACGCATTCAGTTCGCTCAAAGCCCAGGATCGCATCAATCAGTACTACGGCGTTGTCACCGGCCTCGACAGCCTGCGTACCAATCTTGAAGCGGCAGAATCCCATCATCGCGGCTATTTGCTCACCGGCAGCAGCTTGCAGCAAAGGCTATTCCTGCACGACATTGCCCGGTCACGAATCACTCTTCAAACCATGCGGCACATGATGGCCGGCATGCCGCCGCCGGCCGGCACTTTCGTCGCGGTAGACCAGCAGGCACGCCTTAAAATCGCCAGCCTCCTGGCTGATACACCCCCCGCACACCCCGATGTGCGGCAAGGCCTCCCACCCTCCGCGCACCAAGCCGCCACACCCGACCTCACACCCGAACACTGGCGCAACGCCATAGACCGCCTCCGCGGCGTATACATCAGCAAAACCGATCATGAACGCGCCCGCGCCCGCGGCCGCTTTATTTACACCGCCATCTTTGTCACGGCGTTTGCCGCATTTTTAACCGTGCTGGTGGGCCATGGTTACATCCGCATGATTCGCAGCGTGCGCCAAACCCGCAGGCTTACAATCCGCCTTGAACACGAAGCGACCCACG
The DNA here is from genome assembly GCA_021780285.1 of Planctomycetota bacterium. GTDB lineage: Bacteria > Planctomycetota > Phycisphaerae > WQYP01 > WQYP01 > JABEVB01. The sequence goes on along the minus strand of JAJXZA010000063.1, from coordinate 8,475 downwards.
ACGCGCTCACCGGACTGCCCAACCGTGCGTTTTTCCTCGAATGGGTCGAGCGACATTTAGCGCAGGTGCGACGCGAAGGCTCGCGCGCCGCTGTGCTGTTTCTCGACCTCGACGGCTTCAAACAGGTCAACGATCAATTGGGCCATCGCGCCGGCGACGATTTGCTCATGGCCGCCACTGCTCGTCTGCAACTGGTTGTGCGTGACGGCGACTTTGTAGCCCGCCTCGGAGGCGATGAGTTTGCGGTGCTCGTGCCCAGCATAGATGACCCCGACGCGCTGGCGGCGCTCGTGGCTAGAATCATCGAAGAATTCAAACAGCCCCTGCTGCCAAAAATCCGCGAAGCCCCCAGCGTCTCCGTCAGTATCGGCTATAGCGTCTACCCCGACGACGGCCGCACACCTGCGGAACTGCTCGCCACCGCCGACGCCGCCATGTATCAGGACAAACAATCGCGTCGCACCGCAGCAGCAGCAGCAGCACGCCACTCGCCGCGCTGAACCACCTATATGCCCAAGTGGCCCTGATTACCCGGCAAATAGCCAAGGCCATTACTGTGCAGACTGCTCTTGGCTTACCACCGTCTGATTGCGATCGCGCCGCGGTACAAGAACCTGATCTCCCCGAACATCCACATAAGCCTTGCCGGCATCTATCGAGCCATACAGCCGATTAACCTCGCTTAGCATCATCAGCTTGCGGCTTGCCGGCACTTCGTAAAATCCTTCCTGCCCTGGCGGCATTCCCCACAATACTGCATGGCCATCACGCGTGGTCAGTACAATTTCCGGAGCGGTTTTGCTCACAGCACCGCCAAAGTTGGAAAGATCAATCTCGCGTACTTGCGTATGCCAGGGTTCGGGCGCCAGCAGTTTCACCAGCGCAAGCCCCGCCTGTACCGCCGGCAAAGAAATTTTCTCGCCGCGCTTCACTGAAGCAACATGCGTATGAACGAGCCACGGAAGCCATGCCAGCCGCTCAAAATCAACCGGCAAATACGTCCCCGGCAATCGCACACCCGACGCGCTTAACAAGTAGCCCTTACCCCTGGTTATTAGGAGCGCTGCGGGCCTGCGGTACTCGGCGTCTATTTCAATGATCTGCTGGTGCGGCAGCCATGCGCGGCGCACATATACAATGCCCTTGATCCAGGCATTTTCACCGCTGCTCTGATGATCCATGTAGTGCTGCGCGATAATTTTAAGAATGCCGCCATCCAGCGGATCGCGCAAACGCGCCCCATACTCGTGGTGCTTTGCATTAAAAATCGTAAAATTAACCGCTTCCTGCGCGAGCCTATCGAGAATCGCCGCCGAGAGCCATCGGGGTGAATGGGTTAACACGATGCGTTTAAGCGGCTGATGCAGCGCCCGGCTTAAACGATGCCGCGTGTAACGTAATGCGGCGTAGCCACCCCAAGCCAAACCCACCAATATGGATCCGGCAAGCACGCCACCAATAAGACCACGCACAATGCTCTTCATTTTCGGCTCGCGGGCCGACGGATACTCCTGCTGTTCTGCTGTCATCAATGTCTACCGTCGTTAGGCCAATGGGGTCTCTGGCCGTCGCTCTGCTGCTGCATGGTCCCTGATGGCCATATTCACCAGCCGCCCGCAAAGCTCATTAAAGCCGATGCCGGCGCGGGCCGCCGCTTTTGGAACCAGCGAATGCGTCGTAAAACCGGGCATCGTGTTTACTTCCAGCACAAATGGCTCACCCGTTTTACCATCAACCATAATATCCACGCGCGCCACATGCCGCACGCCCATTGCCCGGCAAGCTTCCAGCGCCATACGCCTCACAGCCTCCAAGGTCTTTGCAGGCAAGGCTATATCAAACAGATATTCAGTATCATCGCGAACGTACTTTGCCTGATAGTCGTAAAACGCGCTGCGTGGCCGAATCTGCAGCGTCGGCAGGGCCTGTCCATCAATAACGCCAACCGTCAATTCGGGGCCGACAATGCACTTTTCCACCAGCATTGCCCCATGGCGCGCCAAGCTCTGCGCCAGATGTTCTCGGGCCGCCGGCGCACTGGCACAAATGGCGCAGTCTACGCTGCTGCCTTCGCTCACCGGCTTTATCACGCACGGATAGCCGATGCCGCTGATGGGCGTCCAGCTATCCTTAAACTTATGCGCATAGACCACCTGCCATGGCGGCGTTGCGATATGCTGCTCCAGCAGACGGCTTTTGGCAGCGGCTTTGTCCATTGCCAGTTTTGACGCCTGCGAGCCTGATCCAACAAACGTCAGCCCGCGGTCTTCCAGTATTTTCTGGAGTTGTCCATCTTCCCCAAACGTGCCATGCAGCGCCGGAAACACCACATCGCACGGACGGTGGTCAAGCGCCGAAAGATCGTCCGGTGAAATATCCGATTTAAACACCTGATAGCCGCTGCGTTCCAGCGCCGCCGCTATCTGCGCGCCCGTCTGCAGCGATACCTCTCGTTCCGCTGAAATGCCGCCAGCGAGTAAAGTGACATGCACCGACTGAGGATTTCGCTCGCCTTTTAACGCTGTGCCTGAGTCATCCATGACTAAGCCTCCTTGAGTGGTTAGGCCAACCCGTCACATCGGCGCCCGGTGCGCCCAAGCCGCGAAGCCAAACACAACTACCAGATTACCACTTCCGGCTCGAGAATAATATCAAACTTGTCGCGTACCCGGTCGCGCACCTGTGTAATAAGTGAGAGCACGTCGGCCGAGGTTGACCCGGCCGACGCGGTTATAAAATTGGCGTGCCGCTCCGACACTTCGGCCCCGCCGACACGCAGCCCCTTCAGGCCAGCCTGGTCAATCAGCTTACCCGCCGAAACGCCGTTGCTGTTGCGAAAAATACACCCCGCACTGTGCGGAGCCAACGGCTGCGTGTTCTTTTTATACATCCAAACTTCCCTCAACCGCTCGTTAAGGCGTTCAGGCGCATCGGGCGTTAAATCAAAAACAGCGCCCAAAATAAATCGGGCGTTGATATTGCTGCGGCGGTATTCAAACACCAGGTCTTCGCGCTTCCGCAGATAAATCTGCCCGCTCTGATCCATCACCTCCACCTCAAGCACATGCGAGCCAATGTCGCCAAACGCTCCGCCCGCGTTCATCTTCAGTTCGCCGCCGACCGTGCCCGGAATGCCCGCCAGGCATTCCAACCCGCCCAAACCGAGGCGAATCACATCCTTAACCAGCCGCTGCATGTCATAGCCGGCGCCCGCATAAACGTGCGATTCGCCGCGCACCTGCATCTTTTTAAACTCCGGCTGATCAAGACACAGCACCGCCCCATCTACGCCGGAATCTTTTACCAGCAGGTTCGCGCCGCCTCCGAGCACATACATCGGAATGTTGTTTTCGCGCAGGCGCGCCACTACCTGCTGCAACTCCACAACGTTTCGTGGCTGCACGAAATAGCGAGCCGGCCCGCCAAGGTTAAACCATGTCCGCGGGGCCAACGGCTCATTCTCTTTTACAATCTCAGCGAAGTCGGCGAACCAGCTCATGCGTTACTTCCCACACCGGGCCGGCCCCCATGGACACCACAAGGTCGCCATGAACAAGCTCCTGCCCCAGATACGTCACAATTTCTTTGAACGTCGGAATATACACCGCCGTTCGTCCATTACTCTTAATCAGTTCCACCAACTGATCCGCCCGTATCTCACGCCGATCTTTTTCGCTGTCACGAACAAAAAAGATGTCCGGCACAACGGTAATATCGGCACTTGAGAAGCTGCGGGCAAAATCATTGAGTAAAAATCGCGTCCGACTATGCTGATGAGGCTGAAACACGCATATCAGCCGCCTCGGATTGTAATGCTCTCGCAGCGCCATCAACGTTGCGCGTATTTCAGTTGGGTGGTGGCCGTAATCATCTAGGACGGTTATGCCCGCAAACTCCCCCAAATGCTCGCTCCGGCGGTGGGCGCCTGTAAATGTTTCCACCGCTGCGGCAATGTCGGGCCATCCAACCCCCGAATGGTGCGAAATGGCCGCCGCAACCAGCGCATTAAGCACGTTATGCCGCCCTGCGATGCGCAGCGACAACTCTCCCATCACTTCGCCCTTGTACCGAACGCCAAAATCAATTCGCTGGTCATGCTGGCTAATGTCCACCGCCTGCCAAGTTGCCCCCACCCCAATGCCGAAGGTCTCCACCGGAGCTTTGGCCGATGCCGCCGCCCGCGCGCAGGCGCTGTCCTGATGATGCACCAGCACCCGCCCCTGAGCGGGCACATTGCCCACAAACTCCCCAAACGCCCCAATAATTTCGTCGAGGTTGCGGTAATAGTCGAGATGATCTTCCTCTATATTAAGCACTGCGGCTATACGCGGCCGCAGGTTTAGAAAGCTGCGGTCGTACTCGCAAGCCTCCACCACAAAAAGCTCACCCAGCCCGCCATGCGATGAGCCGCCCAACTGCGGCGCCACCGCCCCGATCACATAACTAGGGTCCAGCCCGGCCTTCGAGAGCACATAAGAAGTCAGCGCCGTCGTGGTAGATTTTCCGTGCGTTCCCGCAATCGCAATGCCGCAGCGCAGGTTCATCGCTTCGCCCAGCATTTGCGCATACTTCATCACCGTAGCCCCGCGCTGCTGCGCTGCCACCAACTCTGGATGATCCGGCCTTATCGCCGCGGAATACACGAGAACTTCCACCTGCGGGTCCAGAGCACCTTGCTCCGCACCATCCTGAATTTTGCAGCCCAGTCGCGCAAGCCGCTGCGTCGTCTCCGAAGCCGTCTGATCACTGCCTGAAACAATGGCGCCAGCTTGAAGCAACATCTGCGCCAGCCCGCTCATGCCGCTGCCGCCGATTCCCACAAAATGAATGCGCCGCCCCGCAAACGCATTGGCCCCCGGCTCTCCCGAAAAATATTCACTCTTCACCATCGCCGCATCCATTGCCAATTCAGTTGACATTGCTATAAGCCTCCATGCTTATTTCGCCGCCGGTTCAACGCCCGCCGACACCAGTTTAACAATTGCTTCGCTTATCAGCGCAGCCGCACGCGGCTTAGCCATCGCTGTTGCAGCCGCGCGCATACGCTGCCGCTTGGCTATATTCGACATCAAATCCATCAGCGCCGGAGCCAGCAACGCACTGGTGCGGGCCGCAACCTTCTGGTCCGGCAGCATAACCGCCGCTGCGCCATTCACCAATTCCCGCGCATTGGCCTCCTGATGCCTGTCGCGGTGAAACGGGTACGGCAGAAGAATCGCCGGTACACCGCATGCCGTCAGCTCGGCGCAAAGCCCCGCTCCCGAGCGGGCAATCGCCAGGTCTGCCGCCGCCCATACCAGATCCATTTCATCGCAGTAATCCAGCACATGCCAGTGCGGCAGCCCAAGTTCCGACACTTCCTTCCGCACCGCCGCAGCCTGGTCCAACCCCGTCAAATGCAATATCTGCCAGTTGCCGCCGCTCCCGCCGTTTGACAGCATCGCCCGCAATCGCGGCTCGTGCCGGGCCATGTATAAAACGGCATCATTAATCGTTTTTGCGCCCAACGAAGCACCGGTGATAACCAGGGTTTGGCGATCAGCCGCCAACCCCAGCCGCACCATGGCCGCCGCGCGCTGCCCATGCGAAATGCTCTCCCTGATGGGGCAACCGGCGGCAATGATCTGGCCGCGGCATCGCTTGCGCCATTCCGGCATCGGCCATTGCGAAAATACCGTCTGCGCCCTGCCTAACAAAAACCGGTTCGCCCGCCCCGGCAACCTGTCCGGATTAATCAGCACCACCGGCATTCCCCGCCGAAACGCTTCACGCGCCGCCGGACCCGCCGCATAGCCACCCAGCGCCACCACCGCAGCCACACGTTGTTCCTGCATAAATCTGCGCCACTGCTCACATGTACGACGCCACGCACCATAAAAACCCGGCAACTTGAAAATATTGCGAGGCACCGGCTGTACCTCCTGCGCAACATAGTCGCCTCCATAACCGCTCAGCAACCGCCGATCTAATGCGCGCGGAGTTGCCGCCCAAACCAGCCGCAACCGTCGGCCAAATCGCTCCCTTAGCTTTTCAGCAATGGCCAGCCCCGGGTACAGATGCCCACCGGTGCCCCCGCCGGCCATAATCACAACCAGGCTTCCGCCGACCTCGCCATCCGGCCCGACCACCGCCTCTGGGCCCGCAGCCTGCGCACCTTGAACAAAACCGTTATCCACCGACACCAGACTCATGCCACTCCCTTTGCCACCGAAGGCGAGTGCGAACCCACCGGCCGCAGCGGCAGGCTGCTGGGCGTTTGCGAGCCAGACCAGTCTGGCACCGCCCCGGACAATCCCGCCCCTTCCAGCCGCGACACGCGCTCCACGCTCATCATCACCCCCACAGCCGCACACGTTAATATCCAGCCGGTCCCACCCGATGAAATCAGCGGCAGTGCAATGCCTTTGGTGGGCACCGTGACCGTTACAACGGCAATGTTCATGGCCGCCTGCAGGCTCACCATCGCCGTTACGCCAAAGGCTATCATTTTGCCGAACAAGTCTTCTGCCCTTGTGGCAATCCTCCAGCCGGCCACCGTCAGCGTCACATACAAAAGCACCACCACCATGCAGCCAAAAAAGCCCAATTCCTCTGCAATAAGGCTGAAAATAAAGTCGGTACTGTCTTCAGGCAGATAACCCATTTTTTGTATGCCATTGCCCAACCCACGCCCGCCGACGCCGCCGCTCGCAAACGACAACAACGATTGAATCGGGTTGTAGCCCGCCCCCTTCGGGTCGGCATGTGGGTGCATAAACACCATGAGCCGCTCCAGCCGATACGGGTTGCTTAAAATTGCAAAATAGGCCACCACCGCCAGCACCGGCACCAGCAGAGCCACATGCCACCACCGGCAACCCGCCATCAGCAGCATCACCATGCATACGCCGCCGATCAACACGGTCGTGCCAAAGTCTTCTTTCAATATCAACAGACACAAAAAGCCCATCACCGCCACCAGCGGCAAAAACCCCCGGAAAAAATCAGTAATCACTCCCGCCTTGTGCACCGCATACGCCGCCATAAACATAACCAGCGACCATTTGGCCAACTCTGATGGTTGAAAACTTATGCGGTGCCCCCCAATCCGCACCACCAGCCAGCGCCGGGCGCCATTAATGTCCGCCCCCAAATGCGTCAGCACCAACGCCAGCAACACCACTGCCGCCACCACCAGGTACGTCGTCACCGACGAAATAAGCCCCGGACCGAGTAAGCGACGGTAATCCAATCGCCAAAACACAAACATCGCCAAAATGGCGATCGCCGCATGTACCCCTTCCGGGTTTACAAAAAACGCCTTAATCCAATCATGCGCCTGCAGGCCAACACGCGCATTGGCACTTTGCGTCATCAATACGCCGACGCCCAACAGTGCCATGCATACAAGCAGCAATACCTGATCCAGCGATAGCGCAATCGGCCGAATCGCCAAACGCCAGCGGCGTCCCAAACGGTAAGATGTTTCGCCATCGCTCACAGCAGTCGCCAGCTCCATTCACAAAACACAGCTTTGTTCACCAAACATTCATCATTCTTCAGGCGTCCGCGATATAAATCTTCGCGACCGATAACGCCTGTTCTTATTGTCGTAAAACCGGCGCTCGAACAAACAATTTTTATAACCGTTCATCCTTCGCCAAGTCGGCCAGCCAAACGGCATCTCCAAACTATACTCCCGTCTGTTCGCACACCCCGCCCTCAACAATCGCGCCAGGCCGCTACCGCAGTTTCACTGTGGCCAGCGCCAATGCCGCAAATAGCGCCGAAAGCAGCCAAAACCGCACCACAATCTGCTGCTCACTCCATCCTTTTATATGAAAATGATGATGAATCGGACTGCATAAAAACAATCGCCGCCCATGGGTTGCCTTAAAATACCCCACCTGCAGCATCACGCTCACCGCCTCCACCACAAAAATGCCGCCCACCAGCAGCAGCATGGGTTCCTGCCGAATCACAATCGCCACATATCCTATGGTGCCGCCCAGCGCTAAAGAACCGGTATCTCCCATAAACACCTGCGCCGGGTTGCAGTTGTACCACAAAAATCCGAGGCACGACCCTGTAATCGAGCCGCACATCACCGCCAATTCGCCCGAAAGCCTTATGTGGTTAAAGTTAAGATTGGCCGACCAACGGGCATCGCCTGTCACATACGCCAGGATCATAAAAGCAAAGCTGACAATCGCCATACAGCCCGAAGCCAACCCATCCATCCCGTCGGTAAGGTTTACCGCATTGCTCGTGCCCGTAATCACCACCACCGCTATCAGCGCAAATAAATAGGTCGGCAACACCCAATGGCTCGGCAACAGCGGCCAGTTCAAATAATGCGCCGCCGCATACTTGCCGTGGTAATAAATGAATATCGCCAGCAATACCCCCAGCCCCACCTGAAACAGAAGTTTCTCCCACGCGAACAGGCCATCCCGGCTGCCGGGGTTACGCCGCTTCTGCGTTAACTTCAGCCAA
>JAJXZA010000035.1 GCA_021780285.1 Planctomycetota bacterium | reverse complement strand
ATAAAACGACCTGATGCCTCACATCTGCGGGTAACGCCTTTCACCGCCTCTGCACAAATCAGCTTCAGTCAAGCGGTTTAAGACAACGCAACCGGCTCAAAAATCCTGAAAAAAACTTGACATGCTGACATTAATATGTTATACTACAGCCTGTAACGTTGAATTAGCCCGCAATAAAGCATCAAGGGCGCATTTTAACGCCTTGTAATTTCTCTTTTGCACCAGCCAGGCGGCATGACGGCTTGGCCGATACCGTGCAGCGGCTCCGGGCCTCGGCGGCTCTTTGAGCAGCGGTTATACCCGCCCAGGCGGCCTTGCGCCCGCGTCGGCCGGCAAGGCCGGCCCTGTTTGTCTGCCGCAAACGCCTTTAGCCCGCCTTATGTTCTGCTGCCCGCGGCCGTGATGGCGGCGCGTCTGACACAACATGCATAAACACTGACATTAAAATCACCTGCGATGAGCGATTCATTAGAAAATCTTTATCGCCGCTTGACAAACTGACATTTATATGTTATCATATCATTTGTTGCGTTGAATAAAGCGTCGAAACCCCAAAGCAGGAGGCTCTAGCCATGAAGTATCGCATCCATGCGGAAGTCAAGGCCCTTGATGATGTCGCGCCGTCGCGCGTGCGTTGGGATCCAGAGCTGTACCGGTACGCCCTGCGAGACGCCAAGGCGGTGTGCGACGTACTTAACCGCCATGCGTTTGCCGAGCCTGTGGACGCCCGGAACGCCGATGAGGCGGAGCTGGTGGCGGCTGGGGCCTATGTGCTTGCAGGCCGCAGGTGCCGCGGCATTGGTTTGCTGCTTTCGCGCGGCAAGCTCACAGGATCGCTGGTGTTTCTCATGAAGTTTTATCTCAATCTGGTGAAGATCAGCGTCAGCGCGTGCGACGGAGGCGCACGGACGCCCGGCGATCGGGGCGGCGGGCTGCAGTAGCTGCGGCGGTTGCCTGAGGCAGGTGGCTGTTGGGGTAAAGGATGTCGCCTCAAGCAAAGCAAAGCGGCTTGAGAGGCGCAAGCAGGATGCAGCCAGCGAGATGTACACCGTCGTCTTTTAAGAAAGGAGCCATCTATGAAGTATCGGGCCAAGGCAACCAACCGAGTGCCTGTGGGCGGGACGGCTTTGGCGATTTTGTCGGCCGGCCGGCCGGAGGAAATGGCCATGAGAATGCAGCAGCTGCATAGGCGGGTGGATAAGGTCTGCCGGCGGGCCAATCGCAGGGTGTTTCGGCTCGCGATTGAAGCGCCCGATGCCCAGCAGGCACGGCGGCTGGCGTTTGCGGCGCTGGTGTATCTGGCCGCCAAGCGGCCCAAAAAAAGGCCGCTGCTGGGGCACGATCAGGATAATATGAGCAACGCGTGTCAGGCGCTGCGGCGTCTTCTGGGGTGTATCGGTTTGGAAGTGGAGCCATAAGCGATTGATGTGGTGCAGGACCGTGGAGCGTCAGGCGCCAGCCGAGCCGACGAAGGCTGTTGAAGTTGAGTATGCGGGCAGAGTTTTTCAGGAGGATAAGCCATGAGCATGGGTGCTTACACGGGTATGTTGGCAAACGTCGGCACGTACTGCAGGACTGGCCCCCAGTGGGATGCTGCGTATGTCGGCGGCTCGCTGCTTTATATGATTCTTATTGCAGCGTCGTTTCTTTTTGTCCTGGCATTGAGCCGCATGTTTAAGGACCCGCTCTATCGGCAAGGCCGGCTGGTGCTTGCCTATTTGTGTTTTATCCTGGTTGAACTGGGGAGTTGTGTTCATGTCATGACCACCTCGCGTCCCGGCTTTTTTCGTGGATTGGGGATTGATTCGGGCATTTTTGTTCTGGCGTTTTTGTTGTGTCTGGCTGCAAAAAAGGAGCATTAACAGCCGAAGGCCGGCGCGCGGGTCTGACTTGATTGTTGAGTATTTTTGAAAGGAGTTCACCATGGCAGATGACAATAACAATGGCTTTTTGAAGGGTATGCTGGTTGGCGCAATTGGCACTCATTTGCTGGAAAACACGCCTACTGGCCAGAGTATTCGCGATTCTCTGGCGGCGTTTAATCGCCTGATGTTCATGATTTTTGTCCTTAGCCTTGTGCTTGGCCTGATTTTTTATTTTCTGTATTTTCTTTGCTTGGGCATATTTCATTTTGTGTTTTGAGAGGTATCACCAAACACCAGAGGACGTGCAGCGCGGCCTGCATTGCACACCTGTAATATCTTTTTATTTTAACAAGAATTATCCAACGAGCAGTCATCGCATAAAAACGGCGACCGGCACATGGCAATGACGATTTTTCACCGCGAAGGGCTGAAGGCGCGAAGAAAATAATATAATATTCGCCGTCGTAACCATGCACCCGAAATCAGACTCAACCACGAACTACGTAGAATAAATAGACTGATTTGGAAACTATAAACTGGTTATTATGTAATCAATTTCTACTTATAAACTTCGCGCCTTAGCGTCTTCGCGGTAAAAAAATCTTCTACGGCAAACCTGGCCTCGAATGTTGGGTTGCGGGCATAGCCTGCGCTATGTTACCCCGCGGTGAACCTCGCCCGTTTTATCTGCGAACATCGGTGTAATCTGCGGTTGAACTGCACTTGACCCGGCAGGATGCGTTTTTGGCCGGACTGCGGAACTGATGGAAAGTGAATCAGCCGCATCCACGAAACCCTCGGCCTCCCTTTGGGAGGCGCTAGCGCTAGCCGGGCAGGCTGGAAGCCTGCGTTACAAGGGTGAGCCGGCTGCGGAACGCACCGGAACAGTCGCAATGCGAACTGATCGGCGCGTTGGTAAATGGGCATTTACTTTGCGGGGATGAAATGCTCGTGCCGGAGCCAGCGGGTGCAGGCCGGGGACCACTTTTGTACGCCAGTTTTGGCGCCGGCTACTAAACCATGACCGCCGTGCTTGTACACGCGAAGTTCGGCGGAGACGCCATTGAGCCGCAGGGCTCTATAAAAGCGGATTTCATTTTGCAGCGGGACCACGCGATCGTCGGCGGCATAAAAGATAAAAGCCGGCGGTGTGAGGGGTGTAACATTAAGCTCGCTGGAGAAATACTGCTCCACATTTAATGGAGGATGCTGGCCCAATAAATTATTGTGCGAACCCATATGGGTAATCGCCGGCATCATGGAAATAACCGGGTAGCCTAAAATTAAAAAATCGGGGCGCGTGCTGAAGCGATTGAGCGGATCTTTGGCATCGGGGTTGCCTGGCAACCAGTGCACGCCGGCCAGTGAAGCGACAGACCCGCCGGCCGAAAAACCTGCCACGCCGATATCATGGGGGTTGATGTGCCAGCGTTGGGCATTAGCACGCACAATTTGCACGGAGCGGCGCACATCCTGCAGCGGCCAGGGCACTCCGCCGGGCGGGAGTTTGCCATTGGGCAGGCGATAGGTCAGCACAAAGCAGGAGACGCCGATGCTGTTAAGCCAGCGGGCTACATCGGTGCCTTCCCAATGTACGCAGAGAACACCATACCCCCCGCCGGGGCACGAGATGACGGCACAGCCATTGGCTTTGCTTTTTGGCGCCAGATATTCGGTAAGAGTGGGCCAGAGCACGGGCGGATTGATGACCCTGCCGAATTGCCCGGGGTTGGCGGTGCTTTTTACGACGCGCTGGGCCAGCGGCACGGGCAGATGCGGCCACACCGGAATAACCGCCTGCGGGGCAGGTGCGGCCAGCGCCGGCAGGGTGAGCGTCAATACTGCGGTCAGGATAATCCACATATGTTTTAACATGGCAAACTCCAGAACGTTTTGTGTGACGACGGTGCAACTGGCGACCGCCGCTTTTATATCACACCGTCGCAATCCGGGCTATTACCCGAACATGGTCCTGCCCCGGCACATGAATGTGCCGGCTAACATGGGGCGATTGCGCGGACAGGCGGGCTCCCCGGCAGCGCCGGCGGCGGCCAGGGCGGCTGGAAGCCTGCACCACAAGGACTGCTTGCGGGGCGTATTTACATTCATCTATACTCGGTCGGCTGCCTACCGGGTGTTGCCGGCGGCTGTAGAATTTGAAAGGATTGACATGCCCAACCTGTTTGATGCTTTTACGCTTCGCGGCGTTGTTATACGCAATCGGCTGGCGGTTTCGCCCATGTGCATGTACAGCTCGCACGAGGGCTTGGCCGGCGATTGGCATTTGGTTCATCTAGGCTCGCGGGCGGTGGGCGGCTGGGGCCTGATTATCTGCGAGGCGACAGCCGTTGCACCGGAAGGCCGCATATCGCCGCATGACGCAGGCCTGTGGCGCGATGAACATATTGCACCGCTGGCGCGCATCAATCGCTTTATCAAGACCTATGGCGGAACACCGGCGATTCAACTGGCCCACGCGGGCCGCAAAGGTTCGACGGAGCGGCTATTTAATACCACACAACCGGGAGCAGCGCTTTCACCCGAGCGGGGAGGCTGGCAGGTTGTGGGGCCGTCGCCGATCGCCTTTGACGATCGTTCGCCGGCGCCGCACGAACTTAATCTGGCGGAAATCAAACAAATTCAAGGTGCTTTTGTCGCCGCAGCGCAGCGGGCGATTGAAGCAGGCTACGAACTCGTTGAAATTCATGCGGCCCACGGCTATCTACTCCATGAGTTCCTCTCGCCGCTGTGCAATCACCGCGGCGACGCCTACGGCGGAAGTTTTGACAACCGTGTTCGCATGGTGCTGGAGACGACAGAGGCGGTGCGCGCTGCATGGCCCGATAAGCTGCCGCTGGCGGTGCGGCTAAGCTGCAGCGACTGGACCGACGGTGGCTGGTCGCTGGAAGATTCGGTTGAACTGGCCCGGCGACTCAAGGCCATTGGCGTAGACATAATTGACTGCTCCAGCGGAGGCGCTGTGCCTCATGCCAAAATACCGGTTGGGCCGGGGTACCAGGTACCTTTTGCGGCGGCTATTCGCCAACAGGCGGATATTGCAACAGGTGCGGTGGGCATGATTACCGATGCGACGGCGGCATCGGAGATTATTGCATCAGGTAAGGCGGATCTGGTTTTAATGGCGCGGCAGGCGCTGCGCGAGCCTTACCTACCCGTTCATGCCGCCCGGCAGATGCATGCGGCCAGCGGACCGCAACTGCCTGGGCAATATGGCCGGGCGTAAGGAGCGGCTGCAGCGCGGCCAACATGTCAATGGTCTTGCCCCGGCACATGAATGTGCCGGCTAACATGGGGCGCTTGCGCTCACAGGCGGTCAGCGGCTCATTTCGTGCAGATGCACTGCCTGGGCGTTGACTTGGGTCAGCTCGCGGGTGAGCGTTGCATAGGGCCGGGCATTGCGGCGCACGAGGCCGTAGTTGGAGTTTTCGCCGTCGAACCGCCCCGCCTTCGGTTCGTCGGCATATTCAAACCAGTGATAGCCCACCACCTGTGGGAAAGCCAGGGCAGATTTAATGTACGCCACAGCATCGGCGGCGCGCTGCGATTGGGTATTGACGAGCACGCCGGCGCCTTTGGTATTGGGCAGGCCGCTGTCACGGGCGCGGAACGAAAACTCGGTAATCATCAGCGGTTTGTGGAATGCGGCATATTGCCGGAGCACCGAGGCGGGGTTCAGGTTGTAACAATTCAGCGAAATCACATCGGCATACTTGGCGGCCTCGGCGACAATCAGCCGACCGGGAAAGTATGCAAATCGGCAGCCCAGGTACAACTGATGCGGCGCGGCATGTTTAATTGCACCGCGGCAAATGCGCAGGTAGCGGGCGGCGACGATTCGCGCAAAGAGGTCGCAATCGCTGAAAAAGCGGGCACGATTGGGATTGGCCTTGTCGAGCATGGCCTCGTGCTGGGGATTGCGCGCGTATATTGGCCCGCGCCGGTATGGCGCCCGAATATCGTTTTCGCCCATCAGATGGCAAATACAGGATTGATGCGCACGCCATACACGGTTAAATGCGTTGACCGACGGGTAGCGCTGTTCTAAAAACTCCACCGCGCGAATATGGCCGGGCGCAGCCGGCGGCTCATGCAGAAATGCCATGAGCAATTCGGTATCGCCCCGCCAATCGGGTCCCCAATGCAATTCGTTATCGCTGAAGTAGCCGATCACATGATGATTATGCTTGAACTGCGCGGTTAACTTTGCGGCGACTTTGTAGGCAAGTTTTCGAAAGTCCGGATCAAACACATCCGGAAATACCCCGCCCAGCCAGGCATTGCGGCCATGCTGCATTTTAGCGACATAGGCAGCGCCCAAATTCAATACGGGGGTTTGATATAAGGGCCTTGCGCTTCTGTCGGCAGCAGCAAATGCAGGGTCACTCCAAGCCCCCAGCGTGTTGAAATGCCACGCCGCAAAATGCGCCGCCGCCCACGCACGCTGCCCGGCGGCGGAACCAAGAACCTGGCTGATTTTGGCGATGGCATTAACAGCATCCACACCGCTGCTGATAAACCGCCGGCCATGCGGGCTGATAAGCCACCAGCGTCCCGCGATTTTCTTAACGGTTACATATTGCCCAACCAAAGGGGCAGGCGCAGCGCGACACACGGCGCTGATACAGCAAGCGGCCAAGAACATTGGCGCTAAAACACGCCGGGTAAAGCCAGCGGCCAAGATGCGCATCACAACCTCCTTTGAGAAAACGTCAACAAGCAATTGCCGCCGTTGACGCATGGAAAGGCGGCCGCCCCGCCGGCGACTGTTATCCGGAGGTCGGCAGGATTTTATCGGATGGCTCAACCATGGTCGCCGGGTTAAGAAGCTCATCGAGTTGATGCGGCGAGAGATTGGTGCTGGCGGCGGCGGTTTCGCGGATGGTTTTTCCAGTTTTGGCGGCCTCTTTGGCGATCGCGGCGGCCTTTTCGTAGCCAATAACGGGAGCGAGCGCAGTGGCCAGCATCAGGCCCGATTCCACCAGGGCCGGGCCGCGGGCGGTGGCAACAATGCCATCCACACATTGCAAGGCGAAGTTTTCGCTGGCGCGAGCCAGCAGCGTAATAGATTCAAGCAAGGCCGCGGCCACAACGGGCATCGCCACAATAAGCTCAAAGTTGCCGCTGGATGCGGCGGCGGTGACGGTGGCATCGTTGCCAATGACGCGCTGGCACACCATAAGCAGGCTCTCGGCAATGACCGGGTTTACTTTGCCGGGCATGATGGAACTGCCCGGCTGCACGGCGGGAATTTCAATTTCTGCAAAGCCGGCGCGGGGGCCGCAGGCCATCCAGCGGATGTCGTTGGCAATTTTGGTGAGGCTCACAGCAATGGTTTTAAGAGCGCCCGAGGCAAAGCAGGCGCCATCCAAGGTAGCCTGCGCCTGAAAATGGTTGTCGCTTTCAATAATTTGCACCCCCACCCACTGTGAGAGAAGCTGGCACACGCGCGGCGAAAACTTGGGGTGCGCGTTGATGCCGGTGCCCACGGCGGTGCCGCCGAGTGCGACTTCGGCAAGGTCTTTCTGTGCGGCATCGAGGCGGCGGCCCGCGCGCTGCACCTGCCCGGCGTGGCCCAAAAACTCCTGGCCGAGGCGAATAGGCGTGGCGTCCTGCAGGTGCGTGCGACCGGTTTTTATGACGTTCCATGTTTGGCGGCTTTTTTCGCGGAGGGACGCTTCGAGTTTGTTAAGCGCCGGGCGTAACTGGCGGGTGATTTCTTCGAGGGCGGCCACATGCAGCGATGTTGGAATAGTGTCGTTGCTGCTTTGGCCCATGTTGACATGGTCGTTGGGGTGTACGGGCGACTTATCGCCGCGTTTGCCGCCGAGCAATTCGTTGGCCCGGCTGGCGATAACTTCGTTAAGGTTCATGTTGGTGCTGGTGCCGGAGCCGGTCTGATAGATATCCACCGGAAGCTGGTCGGCGAGTTTGCCGGCGATGATTTCATCGGCTGCCTGGGCGATGGCTGTGGCGCGGGTGGCATCGAGCAGGCCGAGTTCGTGGTTGACCATGGCGGCGGCCTTTTTGAGCATGGCGTGCGCCTTAAGAAAAGCCCCCGGCATAGGCTGGCCGGAAACCGGAAAATTGCGCATAGCCCGCAGGGTCTGCACGCCGTAGTAGGCGTCCATGGGCACCTCAAGCGGGCCGATGGAATCTTTTTCGATGCGAACGGCGGGGTGTGCGGTATCGGTCATTTTGATATCTCCTGGTGCTGGATGATTAACCCTGTTGCAGGGCCAATTACTGCGGTTTGAGGCTGCCGAGTGTAATGACCCGCTGGGCGGTAAAAACATGGCCAGTCAGCGCGTCGGTAAATGTCACGTGGAAGGTAATGGCATGATGCATGGGCAGAGCCTTAAGCGGACAGTCAAATGCAAACTGATTAAGCCCAAACATGCCATACCAGCTCGCGAGCACGCGCGTGGGGCCAAACTTCCAGTGTCCAAGCAGGCGGTGGCCGGTGGCGGCCTTGAGATCAAACGCCTCAATATCAACTGATCCGCCAACAGGGAGAGGCTCGCCGTCGGCCATGCGGGTTTTAACAAACACGCGAAACCCCATGCCGTGGTCTGGCGCAAAGCGGGCCAAGCGTGTTGCGCTGCCGATGGCAATATGATCGAGAGTAAAAAGCTCGGCGAGGCGCGACGGAGGCAAGGTGGCGACGCGGGGCGTTTTAGCGGCAAGCTGTTTTTGCAGGTCGTGAATTTGCGTATTTTGCCGCTGCACCTGCGAACGTAGCTGCGTATTGTCGTTTTCGAGGCGAATGTTGTCGCGGTAAACCTGCGGGTTTTGCTGCGACGCGCAGCCGGCCAGGGTCAGGCCGACGAAGCTCAGGGCCGCTATGGCAAGCGGCGCGGAGGCGAGCCGCAGCCGCTGGCATACGGCGTACGCACGCATCAATAAACTCAAACGCTTGCAGGCAGACACAGCCATTGAATATTCGCTCTTATTGATCGGCAACATCGGTTGGACCACCCGGCGGCGCAAGATCACCGCCGCGGCCAGGGGTAATGGCGGGCAGACGCATCAGCGGCTGATCTATGACGCCATATTGGGCGGCTTCTTCAGCGCCGAGCCAGAGATTGCGGTCGCAATCTTTCTGAATTTTTTCGACGGTTTGGCCGGTATGGCCCGACATAATCTCGTACATGCGCTGCCGCAGGCGAATCATTTCGCGTGCTTCGATGGATAAGTCGGTGGCCGTGCCCTGCATAATGCCCGACAGGAGCGGCTGGTGCAGCATAATGCGGCTGTTGGGCAGGGCATAGCGTTTGCCTTTTTTGCCCGCGGCCAGCAGCCACGCGCCCATGCTTGCGGCAAGGCCCACGCAAGTGGTGGAGACATCACAGCGCAAGAATTGCATGGTGTCGTAAATGGCCAGGCCGGCGGTAACCGAGCCGCCGGGGCTGTTGATGTAGAAATTTATATCAGTTTTAGAGTCTTCGTTCGACAGGAACAGAAGCTGGGCAATGACAAGATTGGCGATGTCGTCATCAATCGGGCCGGCGAGAAAGATGATGCGGTCGCGCAGCAGTCGCGAAAAGATATCGTAGCTGCGTTCGCCACGGCCGCTCTTTTCGACCACGATGGGGACGAGATTGTTGGCCTGAAATCCGCCGGCCGGCGAAGCCAATCGTCCGGCAAGCTGCGTGCTGTAAGGATCAAACGTCATGCAAGTTGCTCCTGTTGTTGGGCAAACCAATACTGTTGTAAAGCGTATCGGCGAAAGGCTTGCAAGGCAAACGCCCGCAAAAAAAATCTGTCGCGGGTTTGCCAAATGAAGCGGGCATTGCGGCACGGCGGGCAACATCGGAACGGGCGGTCATGCTTTGCAGGCACGAGGCTGGCGCAAGCGGCAAAAAAGCGAAGGGCCGCACGTTATAACCGTGCGGCCCTTGAATATGATTACCGGCCGGGTGGACCCCATCTGATGCTTACACATCTGGCGCTCGGCCGGAAGAGAGGGTTGTTTGGGGTTTTTAACCCTCCCGCATTTTATTGCGAAGCGCGGTTCGCAACTTTTGGATTGCCCGGTTCTGAATTTGGCGTATGCGTTCTTTGGTTACGCCCATGACCTGGCCAACTTCTTCAAGTGTAAGGTCGGAGGTGGCCTCGGAGGTGGGCGCCATGGCGAAGCGGGCATCGAGCACGCGGCGTTCAACCTGCGACAAATTGGCCCGGTTTTCGGTCAATACGGCCTGGAGGTCTGCCAAAGCTTCTTGCTGAGCTGCCATTTCGCGCTCCTCACGATCATCGCCGATTTCGCGTAGGGGGTCGAATTCGGTCGGGAACAGTGAACGGTGGCGAGTAATCCGCATCGCGGCCCGGCTGAACGACTTAAGAATGGCGCGGCAGGCATAGGTGCTGAATTTAAAGCCGCGCGATATGTCAAACTTTTCTACGGCCCGAAGCATGGCCATGTTGCCTTCCGAAACCAGTTCGCCAAACTCCACTTCCGACATGCGGGTGCGCTTGGCCATGGCGAGCACCAAAGCCAGGTTGGCTCCGGTGATAAGGTCACGGGCTTCACGGACGCGTGCCCACCAGAAGGCAAGCTCGGAGCCGGTTTTACGGCTCGGGCTAAGCCTGAAACGGCGCGCCGTTTCGGCAGCGCGCTTACGGGCATAGTTAAATCGGAGGAAAAGCTGCTGTTCCTGCTCAACCGTGAGGACGGAGGCTTCTCCGGTGGTGGCGGTGACCAAATCATCGTCCACCATCGGGTGATACCAACCGATGTTGGCCTCGGGAATCTGTGGCCCTTGGTTAAAGAGCTTAGATTCGGCATCTGCCTGGTCAAAGATGGGGTGAGGAACAAAAGCTATGGGGGTCGAGAGAGCTTCCTGAATTAAGATGCGATGATCTTCAGAAAGCACCATGGAAGTCGGCTTGGCCTCGTAAAGCTGCCCTGTCGCAGCCGGCGCTCGCCTCACTAAAAGTGAACTCTCCATAACCCGCTCTCCTTTCTTATCGCACACTAAAGAGTAATTCGCACCGAAGGGTAATACCGTCGGCGGCCCCTGCGGAAAGGCCCAAGCGAAAAAAAGTGTGCGACCACCCAACCTAAACCATTGTTTTTACTGTACTTATAGTGCAATAGGACATCAGACACTCACACCAGGCAGGTGCAGTGGACACATCCATGTTTTAAGACTTTGCAGGGCGCAGCCCCGCATGTCGAATCCTTCGACGCGATTATCATCGGATAGTTGGCTAGCATAACTTGAAGTAATTTATGATTGTTTAAGGTCCGCTTTGCTGCACATTGTGGTTAAATTCGCTTACTTTGCTGGCATGATGGTAAAAAATGGCGATTTTGGACACGCAGCTTTATATTATAGGACTTTTATGGTGGTAATAGGCCACGAGCCTGCTTTTGAATTTTGAAAGCAGACAAGCGTTGCTCACGTGCGAGGTGGCAGCACCGCCCCACCGTGACGTGGGCGGCGTTAGTGTAGTGTCCCAGAGGAAGATTTACGATATGCACTTCACAGTTTTTTCAAATATTCTGGCCCAAGCGGGCTATCGACGCCGTGTGCTCCGCGAACCATGACGGCCAGCAACTGTAAACGTCCGT
>JAJXZA010000293.1 GCA_021780285.1 Planctomycetota bacterium | reverse complement strand
GGTAGTGCACCGACCTTCATGTGGTTTGTCGAAGAAGTCGGCGAACTTGCCACCGCTCTCCAATCCAAAGACAAACGTAACCAGCACGAAGAGTTTGCCGATGTCTTCGCCTGGCTTTGCACCCTGGCAAATATTCACGGCATAGATTTAACCAAGGCAGTAACCGAAAAATATTTTTCCAAAGGCGGCCCCAAAGGACGCAAATAGCCTCAATTCCAAAGCCGCCCAACCGGTGACTTCATAGATTGCCGCCCCGTACTCCCGCAACATCTTGTTTCTAACAAGAAACGCAGCGCCTCAATGCTCCACGGTTGCTGCCAATAGACCGGCATTCTATTATAGGTATGTGTGATTGTGGAGCTGTGCATGGTTCGTGAGATGGGATGGAATCGCTGCCTCCGCGTGGCCAACTGGCTGACCTTGGTCATTGCTCCGGTACTGCTCTATGGATGCGCTTCGGTGCCCCTGCGGGTTCAGCAAGGCCCGCTGGCCGCCCTGGCACTCCGCGCTTACTGGGGCACGCCGCTGACCGGCGCAGCTCATAACCCGGCCGCGCAGGTTTTTCCGGCCAAGCCTTCTGATGATACCGTCATTGCCGATGTCGCCTTTTATGCCGTCAAGCGCATGCCGCTGAATCAATTAACTCCGCTCGATCAGCAAAAAACCCTCGTCCTGAATATAGCAACATCCCATCCTACTCTCGCCACCGGAAAGTTAACGCGTGGTTCGCTCTTTGGCGTCAGTTCTCAGCCCGCCGCCGATGTAACCCGGCGACTGCTTCAAGCGTCCGGCGGGGGCAGCTTTTTGGGGCTGCAGCGCGCCGTCGTCGCACCAGGCTCCACGGCGCAGTTTACCGTCCTCGATCGTTATGCCGTTACCTCGGCGGGCGATCATAAGGTTATTCGCCCGCGCATGAGCGTTGCGATTTGGGACCCCGCACAAGGCCACGTTGAAAAAGGTCCCCGCGCAGGCATGGCACTTATAGTTCATGAAATAACGGCGGTGCCCAATGGCAGCGCGGGTTCCATCGAAGCCGCCGAAATGCAGGTGTTGCCCGTATACCGCATTCAGCATGGCGTAGCCTATGCTCTCGCCGTGCCATTCAGGCTCCTGACAGGCTCCAACGAGGCTATGTTGGCTATCGTGCATCTGCAGCCTTGGAGCCAAACTCCTGCCAATGCCGCTCTGTACCAGCAGGCCAAACCTCTTTTCGCCGGCAATCCAACCGTCGCGCCGGTTGGGCCGAAGCTTGCACGTCCTGACCTGCTTGAGGCCATCAAAAGTTTGGACGCCCCGGCTGTACAGCGCTCGGCCCTGGCGTACCTTGCCGGGCAAACCGGTGCACGCCTTACGCTCGACATTGCTCTTGCCGCCGACAACGCTGTGCTTGCCCAGTTGGCCGCCAATGGAGCGGCGGCCATTGGCCCACATCCCCAAAGCCTTAGCCTCAAGCAACTCGGCTGGCGGCTGGATCGTACTACCTTTCAATTGCTCCATGCGATGAACAAAAAAAAGCCGTTGCCTCCTTCGCTGCTTGTGCCGCTGATCGTGCATATTGGTGAGGCCGCCTGGCACGAGTCTTCACTGGACCAAATCGCCCACGGCCTGGCCTCCAGACGCGATTATCGCCAGCATGTCATCGCCGAAAATCTCATCTACCTGCAGGATACCGCACCCGCCTCGCGCATTGCTGCCTATGATTGGCTCAACTCCCATGGTTGGGCGCCGGCTGGTTATCAGCCCCTGGCTTCCAATAGCGCCCGGCAGGCCGCCCTCGACAAGGCGGAGAATGATCCTGCCTATTTACAGAGGATTGAAAAGTGAGTGACGCGATACCTCCATCATCCCCTGCGCCAATCAGTCCGGGCCGCAAAAATCCTCCCGCCCGAAAACCGGGCAAATGGCGCCGTCGCCTCGCCTGGTCGCTGGCCATTGTTGTCGGCGTGCTCCTGCTGATTAGAGTTTCGCTCATCTTCATTCTGCCCGCTGTCATAGAGCATGTGGCGGGTTTTTACGGCTTAACCACCCGCTACGAGCAAATAAAGTTGGATGTCCTCGGCGGCGATGTAGGTATCTGGGGGCTTGAGCTTCTCCCCAAGGCGGGGGGCAAGCCTGTTATCACCGCTGAATATTGTCATGGCAATATTTCAGTCGGCGAGCTTCTGCTCGGCAGGCTTTACATTCGCCGTGTCGAGGCCGATGGCGCCCGCGTCGAGCTTAGCCGCAACGCCGCCGGGCACGGCCCTCTGCTTGACGCCATTATGAAGGGTGTCAATGCAAGCTCTTCCACCCAAGCCGCCTCCAGCCAGCCGACATCGTTGTCTTCGCCGCTGCGCGTGCAGGCCTTTCGACTTGAGCACATGCGCCTGCACATTCACGATCAAAGCATAACCCCGACAGTTAATGCCACGCTCACCCTCTCCGTGCGCGTCTCCGACCTGGGTCTCCGCGGCCAGCCTACCCGATTCAGCCTCGATTTCTGGTCAACCGAACTGCTTGATATGCTCCGCCTCGATGGTTCATTTCATGCCGATGGCAGCTCTCTCGCCGCCAAAGCCGATATATTTATGCGTGGCCTGCATCTGCAGCCTCTGGCGGGGTATCTGCGTCCGCTGGGCGTTGTTCCGCATGGCAGCGGCCTCTCGCTTCAGGCCCAAAGCCGCCTCGACATGCACATTCGCGATGGCGGCCCCAAGGTTAATCCGGGGTTTACCGCTCATTTTGTGCTTCAAAATCTGCGCCTCACCTCCGGCGATATTTCCGCATTCCGGCTTAATCAATTCGCCGCGGATGCCGTCCTCACCACCGGCTTGGCTGATATTACCCATGTGCGCCTCGTCGGCCTCAAAATGCGGGCGCGGCGCCTTGGCGGGGGTGCCTTTCAATTTGCCGGTCTTAACTTTCTCCCTGCCCGCAGCCATAAGC
>JAJXZA010000066.1 GCA_021780285.1 Planctomycetota bacterium | reverse complement strand
CAGCCCGCCCTTATTTAAACGTAATAAAACGACCTGATGCCTCACATCTGCGGGTAACGCCTTTCACCGCCTCTGCACAAATCAGCTTCAGTCAAGCGGTTTAAGACAACGCAACCGGCTCGACAAACCTTAGTGCGGTGTTGACTCTGCTAAAAAAGAGGCTTATTCTGCAGCAACAGAGGTTGTGTTCTTTTAACTTCTTGGAGTAAAACTCATGGGCAATATCTCAAAAGACTGTGGCTTTGCGACGAACGCTTTGGCAGGTGGTTCCAGTCCGGTAGAGACTGTGTCGCGACGCGATGTGCTTAAAACGGTTGCTGTTGCTGCCGTTGGGACATTGGCCTCCTCGGCGTCTTCAACTATGTTGGGGGATCCTAGTACTGGCGCCGCTTCGCTTCGGCCGACGAACCTTCGCTGCGAATATATGACCAATCCGCTCGGCATAGATGCCACAGCGCCGCGGCTATTTTGGGAGGTTGTGCCCTCCGGCTCGGAGATGTATGCACTCAGGCAGCACGCATACCAGATAATCGTTGCGTCATCACGTGCAGCGGCGATGGCCGGGCAGGGAGATTTGTGGGATTCGGGCAAGGTTATTTCGGATGAAACAATACAGAATGTGTATGCCGGTAAGGCGCTTACTAGCCGCGCTCAATGTTTTTGGCGTGTACGCGTATGGGATCAGAACGATGCCGCAAGTGATTACTCTGACGTGGCCTTCTGGACCATGGGGCTGCTGAACCGTGATGATTGGCGGGGCGAGTGGATTGGCTACGATGCCAACGAAGCCACAGGCTTTCGATCGGCTGAGGATGCTCCGTTGGTGAGTTTTGGCGGCGGTAAATGGATTCGCCTGCCCGATGCGCAATGGAACCGGGCACACCGTATTCCGCCTGGCGTGCAGGGCGTGCGGCCGGGCACGGTTTTCTTTCGTAAAACCTTTGCCCGCCAGGCGGGAAAGTTGCTCAAGCGAGCCGTTATGGTGGTAAGTCCTGACGATGCCGCGGAACTTTTTGTTAATGGCCAAAAGGTGGGCGAGGCATTTAGATGGGAGCCTGCGGCACTTTTGGATATCACGCGTGTTGTCACCGACGGCGACAGTGTAGTGGCTATGCGCATTACCCAGCAGGATGGTTATTCTCCTTCGGCCGTGGGTCGTCTGCTATTAAGTTACGACTATGGGTCTGAGCAAGAAGTGCCATTCGATGGCACCTGGCGCGTTGCCGAGCAACTTGACAGCGGTTGGATGGAGAAGGAGTTTTCCGATGGGCATTGGGCCAATGCTCAAGCGTCGAACAGCCCCCTGTGGGGAACTGGCTGCGTAGCGGCAGAAGTATACCCGCCGGCGCGGCACCTGCGGCGTAAGTTTTCGCTTAACAAACCTGTACAGCGGGCGATGCTTTCCATTACGGCCTTGGGTCTTTTTGAGCCTAGTATGAATGGCCAGCGTATTGGTCGCGATTATCTGTGTCCGGGATGGACCGATTTTCATAAGCGTGTTCGGTATGTTGTGTATGATGTAACCGGTCATATCAAGCCGGGCGATAATGCATTGGGCGTCATTCTTGGCGATGGCTGGTACGCTGGCAATATCGCGTGGTTTGGACGGCGCAAGTATGGCGGTTCACCAAGGCTTTTGGCCCAGCTTGAGGTTCATTACTCTGATGGCACGATGGAAACGATTGCCACCGACAAACACTGGCGGGCTGGTACCGGACCAGTGTTTATGCAGGATAATTATGCCGGCTGTGGTCGCGATTCGCGGAAGGAAATTCCGGGATGGGATACGGCCGCGTTTGACGACTCTGGCTGGCAACCGGTGAACCGGGGCCTTGCGACTGCGGGGCTTTCGATGGATGTTACCGATACACTGAAGCATGCGGTCAGCAATGGCGAACTTTCGATTATGGCTTCGAATAAAGCGTTCGGGCGCGATCCGGCGTATGGCCAGGTCAAATCTTTGGTCGTGGAATACCGGCTTAATGGCCGGGCCGCGCGTGCCATGCGAGCCGAAGGTCACAAGCTGATGCTCGGCGGTCCGGGTGATAACCTCATTATTACAAAAGCTGTTTATGGGGCCGCCACGATCGTGGCGGAGCCGCTGATTCAGGCTTTGCCTAACGACCCAGCAAGAATTCTCGACGAAATAACGGCCAAGCATCTTACGCAGCCACTGCCCGGGCAATGGACGTTCGATATTGGCCAAAATATTGTCGGCTGGGTGCGACTGAAAGTTCACGGCAAGCCAGGCCAGAAGATCGTGGTACGCCATGGCGAGCGGGCGAACCCGAATGGCACCTTATACGCTTCCAACCTGCGCAGCGCCATGTCTACAGATATCTATTATCTCAAGGGCGGCGAAGAAACGCTGGAGCCGATGTTTACGTTCCATGGCTTTCAGTATGTGGAAATTCGCGGCTTGGATTACGAGCCGAATTTAAGTGATGTGACAGGCCTGGCGGTACATAGCGACTTCCGACGTACCGGCAATTTTGAGTGCTCAAGCCCGATGGTGAACAAGCTTTATGAAAATATCATATGGGGTCAGAGGGGCAATCATCTATGGATACCGACGGATTGCCCCCAACGCGACGAGCGCCTGGGCTGGACAGGCGATACGCAGTTTTTTATTCCGATGGGTGTGATGAACTTTGATGTATCAGGATTTTTTACGAATTGGCTTATGACCATGTGCGAAGACAGCCAAGCCGCTGATGGCTCGTTTGCAAATGTCGCGCCAAGCATGATGGGCAACAATGGATGCACGGCCTGGGGAGATGCGGCGCTTATTTGTCCGTATCACATTTATAAAACATTTGGCGATACACGTATTATTGAGCAGCACTTTGACGCGATGATGCGGTACTTCAAATATCCGGAAAGCCGCACGCACAACGACATAATGACGGCTACAGGTTTTGGCGACTGGCTGAACCTTGG
>JAJXZA010000152.1 GCA_021780285.1 Planctomycetota bacterium | reverse complement strand
GGTGGAACTTTGGTTTAAACATGCCGGCATTATGCTCGATGCCCATCTGCGATTTTTGGGCATGATGAGCCAACGCCTTCTGCGACAAAATATCTTCTGGCAACCAAAGACAACCGACGCCGAGTTGAACCGCGGCCTTACCATTATTTTGCCGGGCATTGAGGCATCCGGCCCATTTGTAGAATGGATTTATGACGGCCTGCGCGACGGACACATTAACGGTGCGGTCAAAATCTTCTACTGGGGCATACCATTTCCCGAGGGTTACTTTCCCAACCTCATGCACAAGCGGCGGAATTACAGCAAGGCCGCCCAGCTCGCCGAGATAATTTGCCGTTACCAGAGCAGCTATCCTGGCAGACCCATTCACCTTGTTGCCCACAGCGGAGGAGCCGGTCCGGCCGTATTTGCTATTGAACAGTTGCCGCCAGGCGTACATATTGACGGCCTGGCCCTGCTGGGTGGCGCCATCTCGCGTAATTACGACCTGCGGCCCATTCTCAATCGCACGCACAAAGGCATTCTTAACAGCTATTCACCGAAAGATTGGTTCGTCCTCGGCTTGGGCACCAGAATATTTGGTACCAGTGACCGCAAATTTACCGAATCTTGCGGTTGGGCAGGCTTTATGCCTGCACACAGCGACCCAGCGGATGCCGAATTATTTGCAAAGCTCGAGCAGATAGCATGGACCCCTGAGATGATTAACGATTGCGATTACTGGGGAAACCATGGCACCAGTTCCAGTCGCGAACTCGTCGCCAAGCACATCGCCCCCTGGATAAGTCGCGTGTATGTTTAAATACGCCCGGCCCCTTACAGTCTATGGTGTATTGTCACCAATAACCGAGGTTCTAAAGTTGTGCCAACCCAGCAGACTTTGCCGGTGTAATCCCATTTTTTCTCCGATAACGAGAGTCAACTCCGCATCAACATTTGAGCAATTTCACAACAGTTCCGGCAAGATTCCATGCGACTTTGCGCCCCTCATTGCTGTACCATGGCTTATGCGTGAGCTGGTATGGTTCGTTTAATGAAAGGAAACAAGCAATGCAAAAACGCAAACTTGGTAGAAGCAATCTGGATGTCTCGGCGATTGGCCTTGGCTGCATGGGCATGAGTTTTTCCTACGGCCCACCCAAAGATGTGAAAGACATGACGGCCTTGCTGCAAGCTGCGGTAGAGCGCGGCATAACTTTTTTTGACACCGCGGAGGTCTATGGCCCGTTTACCAACGAAATATTGGTGGGCGAGGCGCTGGCCGCAGTCCGCGAAAAGGTTGTTATTGCAACCAAGTTTGGTTTTGACCTTACCGGGCCAGACCACAAACCAGGAGCCGCTGGCCCCAACAGCCGCCCCGATCAAATAAAACGTGCCGTGGAAGGCTCGCTAAAACGCCTCAAGGTTCAATACATTGACCTTTTGTATCAGCACCGTGTAGACCCGCAGGTACCCATTGAAGATGTCGCCGGAACCGTCAAAGAGTTAATTCAGCAAGGCAAGGTGAAGCACTTTGGCCTCTCAGAAGCGGGAGTAAAAACCATCCGCCGCGCCCATGCCGTGCAACCGGTCACAGCCCTGCAGAACGAATATTCTCTATGGTGGCGGCGGCCGGAAGCCGAAATAATCCCCACGCTCGAAGAACTTGGCATCGGCTTGGTTGCATACAGCCCGCTGGGCAAAGGGTACCTCACGGGCCGCATTGACCAAAACACCCAGTTTGAAAGCGGCGATTTTCGCAGCTCGCTGCCGCGGTTTACGCCCGAGGCCCTTAACGCCAACCAGGCATTAATTGATTTACTCAATGCCATGGCCAAACGTTTTAGCGCGACACCTGCACAAATAGCCCTGGCATGGTTGCTGGCGCAAAAGCCGTGGATTGTTCCGATTCCCGGCACAACAAAACTGCACCGCCTCGACGAAAACATCGGCGCGGTTGCCTTGGAACTTACCTCAAAGGATCTTGTAGAAATTGAACAAGCCGCTGCCCGCATCAAGGTGCAGGGCGACCGTTACCCCGCGCGGCTCGAAGCAATGACCAACCTTTAAAGGAAATTAACTATGCGTGCAACAATCATGTACAAAACCGGTGATGTGCGAGTTGAGAATATCCCCGATGCCTCCATCATCAATCAATCTGATGCTATCGTTCGAGTTACCCGCGTCTGCATCTGAGGCAGCGATCTATGGCCCTACAACGATATGCCCCCAACCCCAACCGGCCGGAGAATGGGCCACGAGGCTATTGGCATTGTTGAATCCGTCGGCTCGGATGTGCGCAAAGTGAAAAAAGGTGATTTTGTGGTGATGCCCTTCGCCTTCTCCGATGGCCAATGCCCGTTTTGTAATGAAGGTTTGACAACGTCCTGTATTCACGGCGGCTTTTTTGGTTACAGCGACGGCGTGGGCGGAGCTCAAGCTGAAGCAATTCGCATCCCGCTTGCTGACGGCACCCTTTTTGTCTTGCCCGTGCGCGAAGACAACGTCCTGGTCGCTTCGCTGCTGACGCTGTCCGATGTGATGGCAACCGGCCATCATGCGGCTGTGACCGCTAAAGTCGGCCCCGGCAAAAAAGTCGCGGTTGTGGGCGACGGCGCCGTAGGCTTATGCGGGGTTATTGCCGCCAAACATTTGGGGGCCGAGCAAATTATTCTATTGGGTCGTCATCCAGACAGAATTGCGCTGGCCAAGGAGTTTGGCGCAACCGACACAGTAAGCCAGCGCGGCGACGAGGCGGTCGAGCGTGTGCTGAAGCTTTCCGGCGGCTATGGCGTTCATTGCGTGCTCGAATCCGTCGGCACCGAACAAGCCATGCTCACCGCGGTCAGCATTACACGCCCCGGCGGTGCAGTGGGCCGCGTTGGCGTTCCTCATTATCCCGCGATTCCCGCATGGGAACCGACTTTCTACAATAACATCACTATCAGCGGCGGCCCCGCGCCC
>JAJXZA010000056.1 GCA_021780285.1 Planctomycetota bacterium | reverse complement strand
CGATCTGCTGATAAATAAATCTCCAAAAAGCGCTCCGTACCAATGAGCCGGCGCACCTTTTCGCGCACCGCCACGTGCGGGGCAAGCAAAGCGCACACGCAAATAAGCCCCGCATCGTTGAGAATGCGCGCGACCTCCGCAACGCGGCGCAGGTTTTCAGAACGGTCGTCGGCGCTGAAACCCAAATCGCTGGTAATGCCGCGGCGAAGCTCCTGCCCGTGCAATACGCTGATCATGCGGCCCTGGTCAAAAAGCGCCTTTTCAAGCGCGTATGCAATGGTCGCTTTGCCTGAACCTGTAAGGCCCGTGAGCAGCAGCGTCACCGGCTGCTGGCCCAGCCGCTGGCGGCGCAGGGCGGGCGTTACCAGCGAGTGCGGCCGCTCGGCGGCAAGCGCGGGTGCCGGCGTCCAGGGGTCTACCGGCCCTTTGTTATCTTCAGGGCCGAGGATCATGCCCATGCCCACCGTGTTGCTTGTGAGCCGGTCAATAATGATGAACGAGCCGGTCGCATGATTTTTACGGTAATTGTCGAAGGCAATCGGCTGCGTAAGCGAAATGGAGCACACGCCCACTTCATTCAAGTGCAGCGTGGGCAGCGGTTTTTCTTCCAGCGTGTTGACATCTATGCCATGGTGCAGCGTAATTTCACCGGGGCAGGTGCGCGTGGTTTGTTTGATGAGGTAGCCGGCGGTCAGGTCCAGCGGCTTTTCATTAAGCCAAACGACAGTCGCCCTGAAGTCGTGGCCAAAGTGCGGGGCGCTGTCGGGATGCACCAGCATGTCGCCGCGGCTTACGTCAATTTCATCCGTAAGGGTGATAGTGATGGGCATGGGGCACCATGCTTCGGCAAGCTCGCCTTCAAAGGTAACCAGCGATTTTACGCGGCTCTTTTTGCCGGAAGGCAGCACCATAATCGCATCGCCCTTTTTGACCACGCCCGATGCAATGGTGCCCGCAAAGCCGCGAAAATCGAGGTTGGGTCGCTGCACAAGCTGCACCGGCATGCGAAAGTCGGCAAGGTTGCGGTCGGCGGCAATGTGCACCGTCTCAAGGTGATTCAGCAATGTTACGCCGTGGTACCACGGCATGTTGGCGCTTGGTTCTACAACGTTGTCGCCTTTAAGCGCTGACATCGGAATAAAATGCACATCGCGAATGTCGAGCTTGGCGGCAAAGTCGCTGTATGCCCGGCAAATTTCGTTGAACCGCTCCTGGCTGTAGCCTGCCAGGTCCATTTTGTTAATCGCCACCACCAGGTGGCTTATGCCCAAAAGCGAACAGATAAAGCTGTGCCGCCGCGTTTGCGGCAATACGCCGTGGCGGGCATCCACCAGAATAATGGCGAGTTGGCACATGGAAGCGCCGGTGGCCATGTTGCGCGTGTATTGCTCGTGGCCGGGGGTATCGGCAATGATGAACTTGCGCTTGTCAGTTGAAAAAAAGCGATAGGCAACATCAATGGTAATGCCCTGCTCGCGCTCGGCCTTGAGGCCGTCGGTCAGCAGGGCCAGGTCTACCTCGCCGCCAGTGGTGCCATGCTTGACGCTGTCGCGTTTGATGGCGGCAAGCTGGTCTTCATAAATCATTTTGGTGTCGTGGAGCAGCCGGCCAATGAGCGTGCTTTTGCCGTCATCCACGCTGCCGCAGGTTAAAAAGCGAAGCATTTCCTTTTTTTGGTTGCGCTGCAGGTAGCTTAAAATGTCTTCCTGTAAGGGTTCGAGCGATGCGGTCATAGTGCGATTTCCTGTGTGAGTTTAATGCGGCAGCCCACGCTGCCTGCCGGCGTATACCCATGAGCCGGTCGGCTTAAAAATATCCTTCGCGTTTTTTCTGTTCCATCGAGCCTTGCTCGTCGTGGTCTATGGCGCGGCCCGAGCGCTCGGAGTTTTTGAACAGCAGCATTTCTTCGATGATTTTGGGCAGGGTATCGGCATCCGATTCGATGGCTCCGGTGAGCGGGTAGCAGCCCAACGTGCGAAAGCGTACTTTTTTAATTTCGGGCTTTTCGCCGGGCTTAAGCGGGTAGCGCTCGTCGTTGACGTAAATAAGTTGCTGATCGCGGCGCACCACGGGCCGCGGGCGTGCGAAATATAGTTCGCACAGCGGGATGTTTTCGAGGTATATGTATTGCCAGATGTCCAGTTCGGTCCAGTTGGATAGCGGAAACACGCGGATGCTTTCGCCCTTGTTGATGCGGCCGTTGTAGAGGTTCCAGAGTTCGGGCCGCTGATTTTTGGGGTCCCACTGGTAGTGCTTGTCGCGGAAGGAAAAGATGCGTTCTTTGGCGCGCGATTTTTCTTCCTCGCGCCTCGCACCGCCGAAGGCCGCGTCAAACTGGTGTTTTTTAAGTGCCTGCAGCAGGCCCTGCAGGTTCATGTTGTGCGTGTATTTAACGCTGCCGGAGTCAAACGGATTGATGCCCGCCTTAATGGCATCCCAGTTGGTGTGAACGATAACGTTGAGGTTGTGCTCTTTGGCGAGCTGGTCGCGCTGGGCGTAAACTTCCTTAAAGTCCCAGGTGGTGTCTATGTGCAGCAAGGGAAAGGGCACGCGGCCCGGATGAAACGCCTTCATGGCCAGCCGCAGCATAACGGCCGAATCTTTACCGGTGGAAAAGAGCATCACAGGGTTTTGAAACTCTGCGACAACCTCGCGCATGATGTGAATGCTCTCGGCTTCCAGCTCTTTAAGGTGGGTCATTGCGGTGGTCATAGGGCAGTAAAACTCCTAAGCATCTACTATTCCGATAAGAATAGTAGGTATTCCCTCTTTTTGCAAGAGGCGCAGGCAGTATAACCCATCTTTTGGCCAATAGTTATATCGCGTACGCCAGTTTTTGGAGTTTCGGTAATTTTATCCCTGGCGCGCGGACTCCCCGTTTGCGGCCGGTGTGGTCGCATTTCATCAAGAGGTATGAGTGGCATGTGGTTTGATCCAGTGGTT
>JAJXZA010000059.1 GCA_021780285.1 Planctomycetota bacterium | reverse complement strand
GCGCAGAGCCGCCGAGCCGCAGAGATGTCCTCTAGCCACAGAGTTCACAGAGTTCACAGAGAGCACAGAGTTGTAGAGATTTTATTAACCACGAAGACACGAAGACACGAAGACGACGTACTCGCGCAGAGCCGCCGAGCCGCAGAGATGTTTTCTAGCCACAGAGCACACAGAGAGCACAGAGGCTTATTACCGACAACGCCAAATAGATCCCAGGGAAATAACAATTTGTTAGCCGGCACATGTATGTGCCCTGGTAACAGAAATATCTCTGAGGCCTCTGTGCCCTCTGTGGCAAAATTCCCCGTCGCACAGCGCCCACTAAATAACTTCGTGCCTTCGTGTCTTTGTGGTGAATTTAATTCAATCGTTGCGCCCTCGCGCCTTCGTGGTAAGCCCTCGTCCTCTGCGCCCTCTGCGGCTCTGCGAGCGCCCTTGTTGTTTAATCGCCAAGCCGGTTTCAGCATGATTGAGATTCTCTTTGCCATCGCCATCCTCGCTCTGGGCCTGCTGATGATTGCCGCGGTTTTTCCGGTAGCCATCAAGTGGACCCAGCAGGATGCCAACAAAACCATCGGCCAGATCATTGCCAATAATGCCATTGGCATGATCGAGACAAAATATTCCGGCAGCTACATCTCCAGCGTATTGCAGGCCGAGACTCCCACCTATAGGGTCACGCTGCAGCCATTTCCCGGCATTGTTAATCCGTATTACACGAGCGCAAGTTACCCATCGGACGAACTCACGCTTAACGACCGCACCTACGAATTTGGCAGTTACTCGCCCTATCCCGTGACATCGCTTTCTCCTACCAATACGTCACATTACTATTGGACTGCGCTTATGCGTATGTCGCCGAGCCAGCCCGCAACTGGCACCAGTTGCGATGTTTACATTCTCGTTTTTTACAAAGGTGACTACACCTATACATACACCAACTCGGGTACACCCACAATATTCGCAAGCAGTTCCTACGCGCCGGGGGCACGCGGCTCCGGCGATGTCAACGCTATTCCTTATGTGGCCCAGGGCAGCCTCAACGACGCCGCGTTCCCAATTGGCGCTATCGGCATTGACGCTGCCACCGGCGCGGTATTTAGAAAAATTGTCAACGCCAGCGGCGCCATTGTTCGCAGCGACGGCGGCCCAACCGGCGACACAGTGCTCTATTGCCCGCCTGCCGACGGCGCCACCGCCAGCCCGCTTATTTATGTCTACACCACCACGGTTACGTTTTGAATTTGCGCAAGGTGTTATGATGAAAGTACAACACATGCCTACCAACACCAATCGCCGCAATGGATTGGTTTCAACCTGCGCTGCGGCAACTGCGCTGCGTCGCGGCCGCTTGCTTGCTGCGATGCGGGTGGGGACACCCGCGCTCCCAGGGGCTGGTTTTACCCTGGTGGAAGTGCTGGTGAGCCTGTCCATTCTGGTAATTATGATGGCCTCGGTGGGCGAAATATTCCGGGTTGCCGGCAAATCGGTGCGTTTGGGCCAGGCCACGCTCGAAACCATGTCCAACGTTCGTGCGCTTGAAGCCCAGTTCCAGCACGACCTCAGCGGCCTCGATCGCAATGGCTTTTTAATCATCCGCGGCAACTACTACGCCCCGCCCTACGAAAGCAACGGCTGGCATTATTACCCGGGCAATGTGTGCAACTACGTCTATGGCTTTTACCAATGTATCAGCGGCTATACGAGCAAGGCTGGCGGCCCGGCACCCAGCAGCGATTATCTGCACTGGAAGAACCTCAGTGGTAGCCTTGGCGGCCCCAACAGTGCCGACAACAACGAGGCAACATACACAAACAACGGCCTGACGCAGCTTATCTGGCAGGATGATCAGCTCTGCTTTACCGCGCAGGGCACGTTTCACCATCGCACGGGCAACTATAATCACGCCGCAGGTTCCAGCTCCGGCTCCGGCCCATTTATGGATTACCTGACCAGCAACTCGGCGGTAGTTTGGTATGGGCAGCTATACGTAAATAGCAGCCAGGCGCAAATACAAACGTATAATTCCTTCAAAAGCGGCGTAAACAGCTGGACCTACGGCTTTTTTCCCCAGAATAGCATGTTTGCCCCAGGCCCAGGGTTATACGCGACAGGGCAATCGTTCGGCTCGATGCCAATGGGCTCGCCGCCTACCGGGATAGCTCCGGGCGATTTTGTGCTCGGCCGGCATGTAACGCTGCTGATAGCCGGAAGTGGCACCACTGTGCAGGATGCCGCGGGCAACACCTACGCGGCGTATTACAACCAGCAGTACCCCGGGCTGGCGATTGCTTACACCGCCGGGCCGGTTTCCGGTAATACTGCCGAGGCGTCGGCGGCTTATCCGGCGTCGTCGCGCGTTACCGTTGCCGCCACGAGCATTTCACAGATCAATTCAGAGATTACTGGCGGCATGCAGGGCTATTCCTCGGCCTCCTCCGCGGGGCTGGCACAAGTGGCGGACGCCTTCTGCTATCGTTACAACACACTCGCCATGCCCAACGCATCGGAGGTTGGCGCGGCTGGCAGCGCCACGCAACTCACCAATGGGTACTTCCGCATGACACCCATCATGATGCCCGGCGTACCAAGCTTTACCGTGCAATGGACCGATGGGGCGGTGTACCCGGCCAACACCACCGTCAATGGACAACGAGTTGACGGGCAATTGATTTGGTATGGCTTGGGCAACACGCTCGGATATGGGGGCGCGTACGACCCAAATTACAGTAACACCGGTGCCATCGAAGCCTTTACAAGCAATGGCGCTCCAGCGACCGATGTATATGACCCCTACGTTGCCGTATTTGACACAACCAATCGCTCGCTCTGGCCCAAGGCGCTGAAGATTACATACACGGTGACCGACCCGAACAACGAGCTTGAGGCCGGCCGCGTCATCACGCAGGTGATCCGCCTGCCGGGAAATTGAGGTGCCGCGAT
>JAJXZA010000144.1 GCA_021780285.1 Planctomycetota bacterium | reverse complement strand
GCGCACAACGCAAACCCGAAAATATTTACTTGGACCAAGGATGCTGATACAATTCTGGCAAAGGTTGCCAAGTGTAAAGAGGCGTTAGGGACACTACACTAGGCCTGCCGGCCGGCGCCCCGCGGCGCTTTCCATTGGCCAATGGCATCACGGCGGTGGTGCAGGAGCGGCCCGACGGATTCTATCTACTAAGTTTGTTTGATACAGCGCTGATTGATGGCGAAACCTCCGCTGCCGACACGGCCAGCGCCATAGCAGCGCCATCGGCTTGAGATGCCGTTTGCATGCCGGCCCCTTAGCTTTTACCGGCGGCTCGGCGCGCCAATGACCGCAACTGATAGGTCATAAGCAGCGACGCCAATACCGCCGATGCGAACAGGTAAATACCGATCTGCGGGCGAGCCTCAAGTGCCCCACCTGATTTGGCGATGACTACAATGATCGCCACCACAAACACATCGAGCATGGACCAGCGGCCAAGCACCTCCAGCCAGAACAGCAAGCGCATTCTCCGCCGGTTGGAAAACTTTATGAACCAGATTGCAAACAGCGTTACAACTTTTCCAAACGGAAAGAGAATTGAAAAGAAAAATATGAGAAGAGCCAAACCGTAATGCTTGTCGCGCAGCAGTCCGAGCGTGCCGGAGAAAAGAGAGTAGTCATCCTTCCAAAAAACAAACTTTTTGATGGAGAGCACGGGGGTGACTTGCGCAATGATCAAAAGCACCAGGCAGCCGAGAAGACATAGCGGCACATCCCAACGATGCGGATTCTTCTGCCAGAGTGATGTGGCATCGTGGCTCATGCTTCTTCCAAACAGCCCCATGAATAAAGCAGCCGCCTCACTGGCAGCAGCTTGGTTATAGCATGTCTTCCAAAGTCCGCGTCAATCGAGCAAGTTCTTGGGGTGATTCGCTAAGCGCCCGGCCCAGCAAGCGATGAAATACCCTAAAAAAGCCCTCCAGTGATTCCAGACGGCGGACATAGGCCTGATAGAACGCGCGTTCTGACTCGTCGGTGGGCGAGGCCCCGGCGAGTATGAGGCATTGATCAAGCCGGTGCATCAGCGGGTCAAGCTCGCGACGTTTGCGCTCCCGAAAAATATTGCTGAAGATGGTCCACACATCATCTTCCGAGCTGAAGTAGTCTTTACGATCGCCCGCGTTGCTGGTGCGGCGCACAATGCCCCAGTTTTCAAGATCGCGCAGCACCATGCTCACACTGCCGCGGGATACATGCAGTTCAGCCATGATTTGCTCGGCGGTCATGGGCGTTGGCCATACCATCAGCACCGCGTGAATTTGAGCCATAGCGCGGCTGATGCCCCAGTGCGGCGCCATCTGGCCCCAGAGATCAACAAACTCCCGCCGCGCTTGAGCCAATGAGGTCAGCACTTCTTGAGCCATCCGGGCCGCTCCACGTATACAAACCAAAGCGAAACACCGATGCACCGCACCATTCAAGGTCACTGCACCGATCGGCTATGTTGTTTTCACAATAGCAGTTGGGGCTGCATATTTCCAGCCAAAGCCCATGAATTTGCGCCAGAATTACCTCGCCGCTGCTGCCATAGCTATTTCCGCGGACATCTCGGCATGTTAAGACCTGCCGATATCGGATAATGCGATTACGGATGGGAGTGGCGACTTTCTAACAATTTTGCCAACTATACGCGAGCATGGCAACACGGTATTATTGTGCACCAGTAAACTGTTGCCCGGCAAAACCGTGGTGGAGCATGTATGCCTCATTTGTGTAGAACCGCCAGAAAGCGCCTCGCCGCAAGCGCTTTATTTAAGCCTTGCAATCGCGGCGCGGCAGCTTTTGCTTTGCTGGCGGTAGTGTGTTACGGCATGCTTGCCGGATGCACGCAAACCGCCTGGTGGATCAATCCGGGCCCCTCGTCGCGTGTACAGTACGCCTTGGCGCATGTTTCGCCCGCGGTGGTCCGTATTGATGTGGTCATGCGCGGCTTTGAGAATGGTACGCCCGAAACTTTTCGGGCCATTGGCAGCGGCGTCATCATTGACCGAAAGGGGCACGTACTGACCAACTTTCATGTGGCCGGCCGCGCCCGGCACATTGAAGTAACTCTGGCGGACAAAGAGCATGTCCACGCAGTGCGAGTCGGCGCCGATCACTGGACTGACCTCGCCCTTCTGCAAATGAACATGCAGGAAATTGCCCGCAAACACATAAAGTTCCGCTGGGCTAAGCTGGGCAACTCAAGGCATGTGCAACTCGGCGAGCCTGTGCTGGCCATCGGCACACCCTACGGACTTTCGCGAACCGTCACACGCGGCATCATCAGCAATACGGACCGCTATTTCAGCGCCACCACCATAGACGGCTACGAAACCGGCTGGTTCAACAACTGGATTCAAACCGATGCGGCCATTAACCCCGGCAACTCCGGCGGGCCTCTTATTAACCTCCGCGGAGAAGTCATCGGCATTAATACTCGCGGCGACCCCGACGCCAACAACCTCGGTTTCGCCATCCCAATTAATGTCGCGCGCCGTGTCATTCCGCAATTGCTCAAGCAACGCCGAGTTGTGCGCAGCTACATAGGCCTGCATTTGCAGCCCTTGCGCGGCTTGGCCAAATTCTATAAGATCGCTGAGAATCATGGCGTATTGGTCAGTTCGGTGGATCCCGATTCGCCGGCTTCTAAGGTGGGCTTGGAGCCACAGGACATCCTGCTGAGCGTCAATGGCCGGCCCACGAATTGCCGCTTTCCTGAAGAGTTAGCCTCTATTCGCCGCTACATAGCCGATCAACCCGTTAACTCGACGCTTACGCTGGTTATTGATCGCCCAGGTTCAACCGGTCAGCCATACCGCGTACTGGCGATCAAAACCAACCGTTTGGAAAGTGCCGTCGCACCCGAGCATGCCATTGTGGAATTAGGTATTTCAGTCCGCCGACTGACCGATCCCTATTTGCGGGCCAGACGCCTGCCTTTGATGCGCGGAGTGCTGGTAACAGGGGTCCGGTCTGGCTCACCGGCAGATACGGCCGGGCTTGAAGCCGGCGATATTATTCTACAACTCAATGCCCAACCAGTTCACAATGTTCACACGCTCCAAACCCTCGTAACCAAACTGGCCAAAACCAAAGGTGAGGCGGCGGTGATTGTGCGGCGCGGTCGCAGCGAAAAGACGCTGGTCATCAATCTCGGAAATAACTCGTAGAACCATGCTATTAGCGCAATCTGCACAACATTCCGAGACTGGCTTGACATCGTAACCAACAACCTAAAAAGGGATAATGTATTATGAAGCTCAGCAAACACGCCCAAGCAACGCTCTATTTTATGGCAATCGTTTTTATCGGAGCATCAGGGGCGACGGCCACCGGCGCAGCAGCCTCAGCCGATTTAACTCAGGTGGCGGCAAATGTCGCCAAAAGTTTGGTGTATGTGCAATACACCGCCGAAAATGAGTTTCATAAAACGCGTAAAGCCAATGGCCAGGGTGTTTTGCTCACCAAATCCGGCGTGGTACTGGTGTCGCAGGAACTGTTTCCCATTGAGCTTCCATCTTATTACATCAAAACCATCACCATTCGCTTGCCTCGAGGCAGCTATGCCAAGATTCCAGCAACATTTCTGGGACGGTCTGCCAATAATCTTTTCGCCTATGTAAAGGCGGATAAGCCGCTCAACGCAACTCCCTTGACTATTGGCGATACCGGCAATCCCACCCTTGGTGAAAAGGTATACTCCGTGGCCTTGCTGTCAAAAGAGGAAGGCTATCAGCCATTTGTCGGAATCAGCCATGTGAAAGCTGTCATTACGCTCATTCATAAACTCGCGATTACCAACCCGTTTTCCCTCACACGGTCTACCAGTCCCGTTTACGATTATCATACGGGTAAACTGGTAGGCTTTACTGGCATGGACCCCGGCCAAGCCCTCGATATTGCATTGGCGGGGCATGTGCTTCCGGTACTGCTCCAAGATCCAGAACAAGGTAAGGCCTTTCTGGCCTGGAGCGATATTGCAACCGCCTTTAAAAATGTTCCTGAAAAGCCATTTATCACCAAACGCCCATGGCTCGGAGCCGTAGACCTGACCGGGCTTAAACCGGCTCTGCGAAAGCTCTATAAAATTAAGCAACGATCAGGCATAACGATTGGCTCGGTCATTGCTAACTTTCCTGCGGCCAAGGCTGGCCTTAAGAGCCAGGATATTATCCTGGCTATGAATGGACGAGAGTTCAGCGACTTTCCCTCGCCTGATTTGGTTGTCAGTCAGTTCGAGCGATGGCTGCAGCGTACCGCCCCAGGTCAGACGGTCAAGTTTAAGATTTTGCGCAATGGCAACCAGTACATGACCGTTCCGGTAACTATTGGGGCCATGCCAAAATTGGCCTCTGAAGTTAAGCATTATTACAACCACAAACTCGGTCTTATTACCCGCAATATAGTCTTTGATGATACCTACATTCGTAAATTGCCCGCGACCCAGAAGGGTGTTATGGTCGCTCTTATTAAAAATGGCTCGCTCGCCTCACTCGGCGACACACCGCTTAAGGTGGGGTACATCATTACAAAAGTAAATGACCAGAAAATTACCGATGCCACAGACTTTACCAAGGTGCTCGATGCCGCTGAAAAGGCTCCTGGAGCCGCACAGATTGTCTTCGTGGTTATCGAGGCTGATGGCAGCACAGGGGTCTGCCGAATTAGCCTGCAATAATCGCAGACATAGAAGCCCTTTAAAAAACACGGCCAAGATGCGCCAAGGCGTTGTCCTCCGGCGCAGGCACCCTTTGAACACGGGTGTATATACCAACCGCGATAATGTTGCGTTTGCAGGGCGCCCGATTATGCGTCCCATCCGCTCGCCCATTATCTCACAGCAATTAAGCCGCATGTGCACAAATATTAGATGTCTTCCGCCAGAATCTGCGAAAGCTGCTGCGATACGTTGCTTATTTGCTCCACCGACAAGTGCGGGTTAATCACTTCCAATGGTACGGCTGCACCGCGGAGCGTCATGCGCCACATTTCCGGTTGTGGATGTGCATCCGGCAATAAAGCGAGTTGTTCGGCACCAAGCGGCGCGCAGCCATCATATCGCAGGATACGTTTACGCATAAGCAACAATGCCAGCACAAAGCGGAATTGCATGTCCTGAAGGTCGGGTTTTTCGGCCAGGCGGTTGAATAAGTCTATCAACACCGAATCATCCACGAACAGCTTCTTTTTAGGCTGCGTTTCAGGGATGCTGGTTTTCCAGTAAGAAAATAGCTGCCCCGGAGGTTCCGGACGCTTGCCCGCCTGCCAGCAATTCGGACAAAAATCCAACCGCTGAAAGTCCGCCGGCTGCGGCTGGGCAGCTTTTACACTTGGCTTTTCTGCCGATGGAGGCACTTCTATCAGTGCGGCCCAACACGCAGCCCCCGCCGCCAGTGCCACTTGACACGCCGAGCATTGCCCCGCCGCCTTACCCACATCCCACGTTTGATTGGTCATCGTTCCGGTCATCATATAAGGTATATTACCGGCTGCATTGAGTTGCCGAAAGGTGCAGGCGACCGCCGTAGCCATCAGGTGGTTGGCATTGCTCGCGAAATAGGTAATCGGCCGTGTTTAGTGCCTAACCGTTATGGTACCAGCTTGAAGGGGTACGACCGCTTAATCCAGACGGCGACGGCCCCGGTGGCGTCTCTTTTATGGTTGGAGTACATACGCATCCAAAGCATTCCCGAAACGGGCGAGTTGAATGTGCTCGCGGTACCCGGCCGACCTGCAACCCCATGGCGCCCCATGCGAATCTGGAGGAAGCCGCCCGCATGCGTAGAGTAAGCGGTTGGCCCAGCCGCAGAGCAGTACCCAATCGCGTTGTCTGCCTTCCAGAGGCCAACCGCCCGCAGTACGACTAATTCGCCCTTGTGGATGCGCACAGTCGGCTGCCAATCGGGCCGTGCGGCAACGCGGTAAGGATAAAATCCGATGGATTGGCGTTTGGCAATCAGCCAACGGTCTTGAATGTGTTGCGTCAAAAGCGTCAGTTCAGTGGCGTCACGCAGCGTTTTGCCGTGCGCGGCCGCCCGGGCGGCAATTTGCATACTCTGATGCTCGGTAAAACGGGCACTCACAATTCCCAGCCAGTAGGCCCGCTCGGCTCTCGCCAACGCCCGCTTAAAAATCAACCCCGCCTCGATGGCAATTACATTCTTCGGTGCCGCGACGGCCTTGGCGGTAGGAGCGTCAACCAAACCCTTGTGCAATGCGGCGATCTCGTCCTGACTTGCCAGGCGAATGCGCACCCGCACAGCGCCGCCATTGTCGTTGCGGCTGCCGTTGTCTTGCTGCTGCAGGTACAGTACGCCGGATTCGCGTGGCGAGATCACATCGTTAACGCCAATATCTACTGGCTGCGCATCACCGACCTGGGCCATAAGCACTCCGCCGCCATGATCCGCGGCGGCCATCGCAGAACCTCCCGCATCGGTCGTAAAATGGGGATTGCTCACCGAAATCGTCCAAGCGCCCCGGGCACTTATATGAAACGCCTCGCCCGCCTTAACCACAATCGTAGGCTGCCACGGCAATCGAGCAAATATATAAAAGTGATGCAGGCTTATAGCCCTTGCCTGGTCACGGTCTATCCGTCGCTTCAAGGCCCTGATTGCCCCGTCCAGCCGTGCCGTTTCGCCGGGCATATGAACTATGGAACGCGACTTATGCGCAATGTTCAGCGTGGCAAGCTCGCGTCTTTCCGCGGCGATTACACTTGTCCAGTAAGCCGTGCGAACGCGATGAGCCGCGCGGATGTAAGTCACCATAGCGGCTTTACCCGCAGTGTCTTTCGGAAAAAAACGCTGTGCTACCGGCAGCCGGCGCTCCACCGGCTTGGGTGGAGCTCCTGGTTTTGGATGGAGCGGCAGCCCGCCTTGCGGGTGTTGCTCGGACAAAGGGCGTGGCAATGGCGGCGACGGGCTTTGACCACCACCCGATTTATCCTTTGCGTCGCCGGAGTTGGTGGTGCTTCCGCCCGTAACCGAGCCACTGGAGTTGAAGTGATGATGCGCAAGGTACTGGTCTGCGTTATCAAAAATATTGCCTCCGGCATCTTGGCCGCCACCGTCGGCGCGCACTGTTACCAGCGGAAAAATAATCGCAACCGCCGCAATAACGGCCACCACCTTAGCGATAACCGTAGACATGCCGCATCTCCAAAAGGTTCCGTCGCGTGTGTCGCTTCTTTTGACCATGCCGACCTTTTCGATAGATCTGCAATACGCAATGGAGGCCATATCGTGCTCGCATTGCAGCCGTCCTCAAAATAGCGACTGTACAACAGTAATAATACGCTTTGGTTCAAATAATAAAAGCGACGTTCCTCGGGCTTTCTACCGACACAGCCGCAGACCTAAGGCGTTCGTACCCGCGAAATAATCATAGCGGCAACACTGCATTAATGGGCGTTAAAACAGCGACCGTCACCTTGCAAGCGGGCGGCCCCACCGATACTATCTTGCCTTGGGGTGGCGGAAACCACGTTTTTTCACCGCATGTGCGGTTGGGACATTGATTTATTATGATTAAGATTACCCTTCCTAATGGAGCTATCAAAGACTTTAACGCACCAACCGTAACGGCGGCACAAATCGCCGCCTCTATCGGCCCGCGATTGGCAAAAGATGCCATTGGAGCTTTGGTGGATGGCGTCCTAAGCGACCTTAACGCCCCCATCACCAAAGACGCCGCCGTCGCCATTGTTACCGCAAAGGCGGATGATACCAACGCCATGTACCTGTTGCGGCACTCCACAGCCCACGTCATGGCGGAGGCCATCACCCAACTCTACCCCGAAGCCAAGTTGGCCTACGGCCCCCCCGTTGATACCGGATTTTATTATGATATTGAGCTCACCGAGCCTATTCGCGAAGAAGACTTTCCGCGCATAGAAGCGGCGATGGCCCAAATCGTCACAGAAAATCGTCCGTTCACGCGTTACGAAATGCCCACCAGCGCTGCGCTTCAAAAGCTCGCCGCGCAGGGCAATCCATACAAAGTAGACAATGCCCAGCGAGCATTGTCGCAAGACCCCAATGCCCCGATCAGCTTTTATGCCACCGGTGAGCCAGGCAAAAACTGGGAAGACCTTTGCCGCGGCCCCCACCTGCCCGCCACCGGGCGCATTGGCGCATTTAAACTCGCCAGCGTCGCCGGCGCTTATTGGCACGGTGACGCAAGCCAGCAGCAACTGCAGCGCGTTTATGGCATGGCCTTTTTCAGCAAGGCCGAATTGGACGCCCATATTCATCAGCTTGCCGAAGCAAAAAAGCGTGATCACCGCGTTCTAGGCAAACAGCTTGGCCTGTTTACCATTTCGCCCCTTGTCGGCAGCGGGCTTATTTTGTGGATGCCCAAGGGAGGCATCGTCCGGCAGGAGCTTGAAAACTTCATGCGAATCGAGCTTGCCCGCCGCGGTTATAACGCCGTATACACGCCGCACATCGGCAACATTAACCTGTACAAAACCAGCGGGCACTATCCTTACTACAAAGATTCGCAATTTCCCACCATTAAAATGAAAGAGCGCGATAGCGGTGACGAAAGCGAATACCTGCTTAAACCCATGAACTGCCCGCATCACATTCAAATCTACTCCGCTGAACCGCGCAGCTACCGTGACCTACCCATTCGCCTCGCCGAATTTGGTACGGTTTACCGCTTTGAACAGTCGGGCGAACTTTCCGGCATGACGCGCGTCCGCGGCTTCACTCAGGACGATGCCCACCTGTTCTGCACACCCGAACAGGTGGAAGCCGAATTGCGATCCACCGTGGATATGGTGCTACTGGTTTTTAAGACCTTGGGCTTTACTGATTACCAGTGCCGCGTAAGCCTGCGAGACCCTGCCAGCGACAAATATGCCGGCAACCCCGCACTATGGGATCAGGCCGAGGCAACCCTCCGCAAAATCGTCAAAGAGGTGGGCATTACATCGCAGGAGGCCATTGGCGAAGCCGCCTTTTACGGGCCGAAGCTCGATT
Source organism: Planctomycetota bacterium (assembly GCA_021780285.1). Taxonomy (GTDB): domain Bacteria; phylum Planctomycetota; class Phycisphaerae; order WQYP01; family WQYP01; genus JABEVB01. The sequence continues at coordinate 2,560 of JAJXZA010000144.1, read as the reverse complement.
TTTTGGTGAAGGATGTCATTGGCCGCCAATGGCAGCTTGGAACCGTCCAACTGGATTATGTATTGCCCGAACGCTTTGCTCTTGAATATACGGGCGCAGACAACACCCCCCATCGCCCAGTTATGATTCACCGGGCGCCGTTCGGCTCCATGGAGCGTTTCACCGGCATACTCATTGAACACTTTGCAGGTGCATTTCCCACATGGCTTAGCCCGGTGCAGGCGATAGTACTTAGCATCAGCGAAAAGTTTTTGCCATACGCTCGAGGCGTCGTTCAGCAGCTTACGACAACCGGCATCCGCGCCGAACTCGATGCGGGCAATGACAAAATCGGCGCCAAAATCCGCCGCGCCCGTGAACAAAAAATACCCTACCTGCTGGTCGTGGGCGCTAAAGAGCAGGAAACTTCTGCAGTCGCTGTGCGAACGCGTAAAGATCAAGACCTCGGCCCCATGCCTCTTAAGACTTTTATTGAAAAGATATCGGCCGAAATATCCGATCGCCTTGCCGAACCTGCCGTTATCGGCCCCGACGCTAACCGGCATGAAGTTCCGGCCTAAAACGGCCGATAAAACATTTGCGACCGACGTGAAGCGTCCCTTACATTGTGAGAGTATATATGACCTTAGCCAACATGCCCGCAAGTTTTAACCCCAAACCGGGACGCGTTCTGGTGACCGGAGCGGCCGGTTTTTTGGGGTCGCATCTTACCGACGCCTTGCTGGCTATTGGCCACGAAGTAACCGGTGTAGATTCTCTTATCACCGGCTCCAAAGACAACATCGCGCATCTGGCCAGCGACAATCGCTTCAAGTTTGTACAAGCCGACCTGTGCCAGCCGCTCCCAAGCGACATTGCCAACGCAAAGTTCGACCGCATTTTTCATCTCGCAAGCCCGGCCAGCCCCGTGGGCTACGTCAAACATCAGGTGGTCACACTTAAAATCAATTCACTGGCTACCATGAATCTATTGGAATTGGCCGAGCGCACCGGCGCCCGCATTTTTATGGCCTCTACCAGTGAATGTTACGGCGACCCGCTGGAGCATCCGCAAAAAGAAACTTACTGGGGCCATGTAAACCCTAATGGCATGCGCAGTATGTACGATGAAGCCAAACGCTTTATGGAAGCCGCCGCCATGGCGTATCACCGTGAACGCAACGTAGACACACGCCTGGTGCGCATCTTCAACACCTACGGCCCAAGGCTCGCCCTCGATGACGGCCGTGTTGTTCCCGCATTTATCAAGCAGGCTCTCACGCATCAACCCATGACGGTACAAGGCGACGGTTCACAGACGCGATCGTTGTGCTATGTAGACGATGAAATCCGCGGATTTCTGTTGCTTATGGAATGCCCTGATTATCATTTGCCCGTCAATATTGGCAATCCTGATGAAGTGACCGTGCTGCATCTCGCGCACGAAATTCGTGAGATTGCCGGCTCACGAAGCGTTATCACGCACCTGCCGCTCCCGCCCGACGACCCTAAGCAGCGCTGCCCCGATATTGCCCTTGCCAAAAAGCTTCTCGGTTGGCAACCAACCATTGCCCGCCGGCAAGGGCTTGAAAAAACAGTTTCATTTTATCGCCAAAAGCTTGGCTTATAGGACGGATCGTTGGGCAGCGGCAACGGTTGGTTTCAGCCCGGGCTTATACTGCCGCTGTTACAAGCGCTGATATACGCGCACATAATCCACCTCAAACAACACCGGAAATTCAGTGTGCGATGGATCACCCCCGGCCCCACCAATCGCGAGATTTAAAATCATAAAAGCTTTATGGTGGAATGGATTATAATTGTTGTACCGAGGATCGTGTGTTTGAGATAGGTCCACATGATTCATCAGATGCCCATCTAAAAACAGCCGAATGGCATCAGGCTCCCAGTGCATAGCCCAGATATGAAAGCGGCTTAACCAATTAGGATCGTGAAATTGAACAATCGGCTTGAATACCGATTTCCATTTCGCGTAGCCATTGGCTCCCTGCCATGCGACGTTCGCGTTGATGTGGCCACGATAGTACTCCATGATGTCTATCTCTCCGCCTGCGGGCCACGGCTTATGGTCTCCGATCGTCCACCACGCCGGCCAACTTCCTGGATGCGTATTGATGCGACCCCTCATGATAAATATTTCATACTTCCAGGAGTGCTTACCCCTGGTTTTAATGCTTGACGAGGTGTAATGCGCCACCCGCCGCCGCTTTCTCCAATCGGGGCTATCTGCTTGATAGCCGGGATTAACTACAGTCTCTTGCCGGGCTGAAATAATCAGACGCCCATCAACGCACCGTGCATTCTGAGGCTGGTACCACTGCAACTCCTTACCACGCACAAAGCCATGCTCATACTCCCAATTATTCGGGTTGACCGGTCCATCGCGATTAAACTCATCGTGCCATACGAGGCGATAACCGTCGCTATTTTCGCCCGCAACTGCATATTCTAATCCAAAGTTCCTTATATAGAAAACGCATTTCACCCGCATAGGCATTGCGAATTATTCAAAAATCAGCTTCCCCGTACTGGGCACACCTCCAGAAGGTCCAACGCCCGC
>JAJXZA010000143.1 GCA_021780285.1 Planctomycetota bacterium | reverse complement strand
CGACGTGCTTGCTGACATCGTCCGGCGAAATGCCCTGTGAGAAAAGCTGTGAGACGCGGCGGCGCAGCACCAGGTTCTGTTGGCGGGCGGAGAGATTTTCGGGTACCGAAAGCTCGCATCGCTCCAGAAGATACCGCAGTACCTGAGCACGCATGGCACCTTGCGTTTCGCCGGTAAGCCGCTTGGTCAGCGCTTCGCGCATGGATTGGCGCATTTCTTCGAGGCTGTCAAAGCCGCTATCGGTGGCGAGTTTATCGGTTAGTTCGGGCGCTTCAAAGTGAGATACGGCCAGAGGGGTTACCTGAACGGTCACGTTCTTGCCACGAAGAGTTTCATCGGCATGATCGGCGGGGCCGGTGGTTTTAAGTTCAATGAGCTTGCCTGGCTGGGCGCCCGTCAGGGATTGTTGCAGGTTTTCAAACCTGAGGCCTCCCACTGCGGAGGATTTGACTGCAAGAGGAACCTCGTCATAGTTATGAATTACCGACCCGTCTTCGGCCAGCACCTTGACATTGGCTTGAATCATATCTTCCGGGCCTGCGGGATTGGATGTTTTCGCCCACTGGCCCATGCCCCGGCGCAAATGCTGCATGGCAAGATCGAGCCGCTCGTCGGTGGGCTGGAAGATTGGCTTTTTAATTTCAATATTGGCAAGATCGGGCAGCGGGAACTCCGGCTCTACTTCGACTGTTACGCTGAACGTGAAAGGCCCGGTTTCGGGTACTTGAAGCTTGGCAACATCGAGTTCGGGTTCGCCGACGAGTTTGAGTTCATTTCCGGCAACGGCGCTTTCAATTGATTCTTTGACCAATTCCTGCTTTACCTGATCGCTGATGGCCGAGCCGAAGCGCTTTTCCAGAAGCCGCCGTGGTGTGCGGCCGCGCCGAAATCCAGGAATGGCGGCTTCGCGCTGCAGTGTTTTGTAGGCGGTGCCGATTGTTTTGGCTATTTGCTCTTCCGGTATGGCAATCGAGAGTTTTTTACGCGTAGCGCCTAGGTCTTCAACGGTGCAGGAGGAATTGAATTTTTCTTCCGGCGCGGCGGTTTGCGATGTGGCGTTTTCGGTCATGGTAAGGTTCTCCAAGTTGGCGGGAGCCGATTGGGTGAAGTAATCAGCCAAAACAATCGGCCAATTCATCGCCTATAAGGCTGCCGTCCGGGCATTGCTGTTTCAGGCTTTTGGCGTTGAGAAGAGAAGAATGCTCCGAAGAGCCTTCGGCTTCGCAGGCGACAAGGGCGGTACCTTGAGGCCTCCATCTGCAGCACGACCAACGCCTGGCACCCGACCATACCGGTAACTCGTGGCAGAGAGTTCAGACCGCTATCATCGGCCTGAACTCGCATGATGCTAGAGGACATCGGCTTAAATTGCAAATAGCGCCAGCCGCTCGAGGAATAAAAAAATGGCGGTGCATGGCTTGACCCCGATTGTTTAGGATGATAACCTAGAAAACTAGGTTTTGAATATTAGGTGATGCTATGGCATTTGCAAATACCCCCACCGAACGCGAACTGGAAATATTAGCCATTCTATGGGAGCTAGGCTCCGCGAGCGTTCGCGAGGTTTTTGACCTCATGCGGCAACGGGAGAATATCGCACAAAACACGGTGCAGACTTTTTTGCGTGTGATGGAAGAAAAAGGTCTGGTGGCGCATGAAACGCAGGGCCGCGCCTTTATTTACCGGCCGCTTTACACGCGCCAACGCGTGGTCGGCCAGTTTGTGGACCGCGTATTTAATGGCGCTGTCGGCGATTTGGTTTTACAGGCGCTGCAAATCAAGCGTCTTTCAGCAGGCGAAATTAGCGCCATAGAGCAGATGATTCAGCAAGCGCGTCAAGCCTGATGCCGCTTGGCCAAGCCGGAGTTATCCGCAGATGCAACCGATTGCACAATGGATGATCAATACGGCCTTCAGCAGCAGCTTGGTGCTGTTGCTGGGGTTTCTGGTCATGCGCATACCGCGGTCGCCGGCGGTTCGCCAGCGTGTGGGTGAAGCGTTTATGTTTGGCTTATTGCTGGCGGCGCTGGTGGCGGCTGCGCCCCTGTGGCCACACTGGACGTTGCCCGTGGTGCGTTTGCCCGCCAATCCTATTTTGCAACCCGAGGCGGCTGATGGGCATATTGGTTTGCTGGGTGCGAACGGTGCGGTCGGCGGCCTGGCCGTCGCGGCAACTTCTTCGGTGCAAGGGGGAAACGCATCGTTGGCAATGCCGGCAGTTACGACCGTTGCCCATTGGCTGGCGACGGCTTTGCCTGCGGCATTGGTTATTGCTTACCTGGCCGGCTGCGCACTGATGGTGATGCGGCTTGTTTGGGGACATTGCAAATTGTCTCAATTGGTTGGCCATAGTGCCTGCCCGCCGCCCGGCGTCTTAGAGTTGTGGCATGACTTGGCGGCCCGCGCTGATCGGAGCCGTGTGCAACTGCTGGTAGCGCCGGGCATCTCCAGCGCCATGACTTTTGGCGTGCGTAAACCTGTGGTGATGATTCCCGAGGAGCTATGCCATGAGCAGTTCCGGAAGCATCTGCGTTTTGTGCTGCAGCATGAATTGGTACATGTCCGCCGCCGCGACGCTCTGACAGGCCTGGCGGCGGCCATTGCGGGTGTTTTGTTTTTTTATCAACCGATGTTCTGGCTGGTGCGGCGCGACATACGCCGTTGCCAGGAGTTTACCGCTGATCGGATGGCGGCCGGCAAAGCGTTGCGCGGCGACTACGCGACGTGCCTGCTTGATTTGGTAAAGCTGCGAGCGCGGCCGGTCGGGCAAATGATGGGGGCGAGCCAGGTGTTGGCTTCGCGCTCTGATTTTTATGCGCGAATGCAGCGACTGCTCTCGAAGGCGGGGGAGATGGAACCTGGCGATATCGGCCGCCGCTGGATTATTTCAGGTACCGCTGTACTTTTGCTGCCGATTCTCGTGCTTTCGAGCATTACCATTTGTACCTATGCCCGGCCGGCTGCGGCAGCCGAGGCGTCATCGGCGGCAAGCGACTGGGCAAATGGCGCTAGCGCAGCGGCGGCAACTTCGCGCTGCACCGATGCGCTGCATCGGGGTATCGCGTATTTGCTTCATCGGCAGGGGCGGCGAGGGCAGTGGTTGGGACATATAGGCCCGGCAGTGACGGCTTTGGTGGTTAAGGCGTTGGTGGATGCAGGCTACCCGCTGCAGTCGCCGCCGGTAAAGCGCGGCCTTGATTTTATTGAAGATTGTCGTCATAGCGATGGCGGTTTTTATACCGATGTCGAACCACAATACAATACGGCTATTGTATTAAGCGTTCTCCGTGACTTGCCCACAGAGCGTTATCAATTGCAGCTGGCGGATGGGATCGCGTTTTTACATCGCGCAGACGGTCCCGCCAGTATTGCGGCAAATCAGTGGTTTAGTGGGGGCCAAATGGCCGGTGGGCGCCCGCCACGCCAAAGTGATTGGCAACTGCATCATATGCAGCTTGATGCGCACGAGCGAAGCACCAGCGAAATTTTGGACAACTATGGCCTGCTCAGCTATGCGCAGCTAAAAAGTCTGGTGTATGCAAGGCTTACCCCGGGCGATTTGCGTGTACGGCGGCTGCGGCACTGGCTTGCCAGCCACTATACACTTCGGTGCAATCCGGCAGAGGGAGGCGCTCGTGGGCAATTTTACTACTACCTTGTATTTGCCCGCATATTGGCGGCCAGCCATACCAAAACATTTACCGGTGCTTCGGGTCAGGTGCATGACTGGCGAAACGATTTACTGACTCAATTGGCGGATATGCAAAGGCCCGACGGAAGCTGGGTAAACACGCGGGCGGCAGCCTGGCTTGAAGGACGGCCAGTTATGGTAACGACTTATGCTGTTTTGGCTATCGAGCGAGCGATGGGCCTGCATTGAGCGGCTCGGCTGGATGGCGGTATTTTCAGGAGTGTTCGCAATGGTTCGTAACATTGGCAGATGGTGTTTGGCAATGGCGCTGGCGGGGGCGACAGGCCTCTCGGCAGCCGGTAGGTTGAATGCCGCAACCATCAAGGTGGATGGCGTTGCGGTAAAGAATAAGGTGGTGGCGCGCGGGCTAAATTACCTTGTAAAGCATCAGGAGCCAAACGGCTCATGGTTGGGTGAAGTCGGCCCGGCGGTGACGGCGATGGCTGTTAAGGCGCTGGTGCAAGGCGGGCTGCCCATGAGCAGTCCGGCGGTAGCCCGCGGTATGAAGTTTATAGAATCTACCCGAGAGCCGGACGGAGGGTTTTATGTGCACAATTTGCTGCAAAATTACAATACGGCCATCGTGCTTAGCATGTTAGCCGCGCTACCGGGCGATGCGTACAAAGAGCAAATTAAAGCCGCACAAAAATATCTGATATCGCTGCAGTACAAAACGGGGTCTAAAACTGCCAAAGGGAAGACTATAACCAAAACCAGCAGTTGGTACGGAGGCGTGGGTTACAGCACCGGACGGCCCGACTTGTCGAACACAGGCTTTTTTATACAAGCCCTGCACGACAGCGGTATCCCGGCGAGCAATCCTGCTATGAAGCGGGCGTTGGTTTTTGTGACGCACTGCCAGGCGAACAGCGAAACCAATCCGTTGCCTTGGGCCAAGGGACGCAATGGCGGCGGTTTTATTTATACGCCGGCCAATGGCGGTGGCTCTGATTTTGGCGACCATGATACGCTCAAGGGCGCCAGCCACGCCAAAGGTTCGCTTAATAGCGAGTGGACTACTTATGGCACCATGACATACACGGGGCTTAAGAGCATGGTGTACGCGGGCCTTACCGCCAAAGATCCACGCGTAAAAGCCGCGATGATGTGGATTCGCGACCACTGGACACTGCAAGCCAACCCAGGCACCGGCGGCAGCCGCATGGGATTATTTTATTACTACCTGATGTTTGCGCGGACGTTTAAGGCTCTTAATGTCAACACCATTACAGATGTAAATGGCATTAAGCACCACTGGAAGCACGAACTTTATGCCACGCTTAAGAGCCTGCAAAGAAAGGATGGCTCGTGGAAGAACATATGGGCCAATCGCTGGCTGGAGGGCAATCCGGATCTGGTAACAGCTTATAGCTGCATTGCGCTGGAGGCCGCGGGAAAGTAATGCTGGTAGCGTCCGCGCGGGCGCTCCAGAAAACGCAAGACCTGAGGAAGCCGTGAGAATCTGGCTTCTTGGGTTGATGCAAAAAAACAGATATTTTGGAGTTTTATGAGAAATGTGATTTCTCTGCGCCCGAGGTGCGCGCTGACTTTACCGGCATTGGCAGCATGGTTTGGCGCTGGTGTGTTTGCCTATGGAGCAACAGCGGCATCGCCGGAGACGACTGCGCAAACACAGGCCGCGTTGGCCCGGCTGGAGCGACAAATTGCCGCGCTCCAGCGGCGGGTCAAGGGGTATAACCTTTTGAAACGGGAGGTTGCGAAGCTGCGTCAACGTGACGATGCGGCCTGGCGGCAGCAACAGTCGCAAAGGCTTATACAAAAGCTTGCGACGGGCGTGTTGAGCGACGTTAAGCGGCACGAGGCGTATCAGGTTGGCTACGATGACGGCTTTTTCATGCAGTCGCCCCATCAGGCGAATAAGCTGGTTATAAATGGGGAGTTGCAGTTCAGGTACATGTATACACATTCGGAAGGTTTTGTATCACCTGGACCGACTGATTCGCCGGATTCCGGCGATACCAGTGGCTTTTCATTTAGACGGGCGCGGCTGACCTTTTCGGGCAATGTCATTTCCCCCGATTTGCAATACAACATTCAGGGGGATTTTGCCGGGGATTCCAGTAACAATGGCGACTTTCAGTTAAATAACCTCTGGTTTGCATGGCAATTTAGTCCCATGCTTGGCATTCGGTTTGGAGCTTTTGCAGTGCCGTTCAGCAAAGTTCAATGGCTGGAAAATGAATGGGCATTTGATTTACAGGAAACGCCGGAGGAACTTGTGCCGTTCGACCCGGACCATTCTTTGGGCGTAAGCGCGTTTGGTGACTTGGTAGCAAACAAGCTCGGCTACGAGGTGATGCTTAATGACGGATCGCAGGCCAATGTGACCGGGTATTCCAGCGCATTAAATGGGGCGCATGACAATCGTCTTGGCATCTATGGGCGCGTGCAATGGGCAGGCGCAGGCGGTGAGAGCGACTTTGCCGACGAGCCTGATTATAAAAATCGCAATCACCTGGTTTGGATGCTCGGCGGAGCGTTAGGTTACGAGTCGCAGAATGCCACGGGCACGGCGTTTCCGGCTCCGCAGACCACGCTGGTCGCGCAGGCGCTTTCGGCCGGTGATCCGTCGGCGTTTTTAGCGCCCATGGCCTTCACCGGCAACCTCTACCGGGCGACCGCAGATTGGTCGGTCAAGTATCGGGGGCTTTCAGTTAATACGGCGGCTTACTTTCAGCAATTCAACGATACGCTTCCATCGGGCGCTGCAAATGTGTTTGACGCTGAAATGGGTCGCAGCAGTGTATACCAGCTTGGCTATTTTGTGCAGGCCGGTTACTTTGTGGTGCCGCAGCGCTGGCAGGTGGCCGCCAGGGTGGGGCAGGTGATTTCCAGCGGGCCGAAACGGATGGAGGCATATAGCTTGGGGCTGAACTATTACATTGCGGGCTATCACGCGAGCGTTCTTTCGGACGTGACGTATATTCCGGACGCGGCCTATACGGATGCGCAGACCGGCACTTTTCTTAACTCGCGCGACCTCATTTGCAAAGTTCAGTTTCAACTATGGTTTTAGCAATAACGCTTTTAACGGCGCCAGACGGCAGGCGCCAACAGAACTGTATAAAGAATTGGACCATACCATGAATGATTCAAAGATTAGAATTGCCATCGTGGGCTTGGGTAATTGCGCCTCAACGTTGGTGCAGGGCATTGGCTACTACCGCAGCAGCGGCGATGCCACTGGGCTGATGCACCCAGTTCTGGCGGGTTGGCAGGTGGGCGACATTACCATTGCCTGCGCGTTTGACGTGGATGAACGAAAAATCGGTCAGCGAGTGGGCCGCGCGATCTTTGCCAAACCTAACAACAGCCGCGTTTTTTTTTCGGACCCGCAGGATGATGGAGCGGTGGTGCATGCAGGCCCGATTGGCGATGGGGCGGCCGGTCATTTGGCGGGCTTTGATGCTTCCCAGCGGCTTGAGCCGTCGGCAAAAAGCCGGTCGGTGGGGCTTGGCGACGTTGTGCGCATTTTGCGGCAAACCGAGGCGCAGGTGCTGGTGAATTATTTACCGGTCGGATCGCAACAGGCAACCGAACTCTACGCCCAGGCGTGCCTTGAGGCTGGCGTGGCCATGGTCAATTGCATTCCGGTGTTTATTGCCAGCGACGCCGCGTGGGCCGGCCGGTTTGCCGCGGCGGGTTTGCCGATTATAGGCGACGATGTGAAGTCGCAGTTTGGGGCTACCATTGTGCATCGACAGCTTATGAGCCTTGCGGAGCAGCGGGGCATTCATATTGATTCGAGCTATCAGCTTAACGTGGGCGGCAACGCAGACTTTTTGAATATGCTGGAACGCGGCCGGCTTGCAAGCAAAAAAGTGAGCAAGACTGAAGCGGTCAACAGCCAGCTTCGCAGTGCGCTCGATGACAAGCACATTCATATCGGGCCGTCGGATTACATTGCATTTCTGGCCGACAACAAAGTTTGCTATGTGCGGATAAATGGCCGGGGCTTCGGCGGGTTGCCTTTGGAGTTAGACCTGAAGTTATCGGTTGAAGACTCTCCCAACAGCGCTGGCATTGTGGTGGATGCGGTGCGGTGCGCGGCGCTGGCTCGAAGACGCGGCATCGGCGGGCCGCTGGGTGCTGTGTCGGCAGCTCTTATGAAGCACCCTCCGGAGCAAATGACCGATCAGGCGGCAGCATCGGCCATGGAGCGATGGATTGCGTAAGTTTGGGCTATTCCAGCCGGCTTTTGCGAGCCGTCCTATAAATATTGCAGGTTTTCAAGTAACTGTTGGCCGGTTGGTACGTTATAATGTGGGTAAAGGCGGCCAAAATCGGGGGGGGGCGCTCTGCTTTGGCTGTTTTGCAGCCGAGTTGTTAAATGCGTGATTCGCTTAAGGCCGATAGCTAGTATGCACTTTTGGCTTAACGAGAGTCGGAGAATCATGAGTAGACCTGAATTGGATGACAATAGCGACGATGGCCTGCGCTTATCGGGCATACTGACGCACGGGATATCCGCTGCGAGCGGCGGTGTTGATGCTGCCATGACCGCCAGGCGCAAAGCGGTGGCTGCGCCAGTGCAGCCTGCAGCGCCGCGACTTGGGGCTGTGCCGCCGCCTGCACCCAACGAGTCACAAGGCGAGCAGGAGCGACGGGCCTCGGCGGAGCCTGCGGGCGCAAATGCGATTGAGCTTAGCGACGAACAATTTTCCGATTTTAGCGATTCCGACGAATTAGACTTGGCGGCGCTTACGAGCCGGCAATACGCCGGACGCGTGCAGCGAAAGGTGCGCAAAGGCTCAAGCTTGGGAATGATTGCGGCCTTGATGTTGGTAATGGCCGGGGGCATCGCTATGAGTATTTATGTGCTGGGTGGATCGGGCCAAAATGCCGCCAAACGCATGGCGATGGCAACGCAGCAGGTTGTTGCTGCACCGCGCCCCAGTGTTTTGGTGCCGCCAATTAATGCCTCCGTGCCTGCAATTCATGTCCACCTGAAAGTGCCTAAGCCGGCTGTTCAGGCGCCGCCTGGGCACAAGGCTCATCCCGCAAGCACGCCAAGCCGCATCGAGCCATCCTTGAACGTTAAGGCTTTGCGCCGCGATAGTCAGGATGAGTATATGATAAATAATTCTGACAAAAGCCCTCCAGGCTCGCTTTTTACCGATATTCCAGCCAGCCATTGATGTCCTACGGCGCGATGAGGTGTCGTGAATGTGGCCCGCCCATGGGCTTGTTACGGCAATACTTGCCTAAACTCCGAAGCCCATTTGTCCAATTTTTGCTGAACCAGCCCACTATTTGAAACCATTATTCTCGAACTCCGCCGCCGCGCCGTGTTATGAAGGCTGCGCATGAATGCGCAATCTGGTGAACCGGGCGTTTCGCGCGTATAGTTTAGGGCGTTAATCGGCCGGCAAAGGCGGCGGGCACGGGTTGCATTGAAAGGTACCCGTTCACGCCAACGCCGATTGACCCGAGTGGCAGCGGTTACGGCGCACCATGCAACGGGGGCATCCCTTGTGGTGCGGGCTTCCGGCCTGCTTCGTCCCAACCTTCGTGAACGGTTACATGGAAAGCAATGCGACGAGACGACAACATCAAACGCTGGTGGCACTGGGAAGATATTCTGCTGATTATCTTTTTGGGATGCGTGCTTTACTTGCCCGGACTTTACAGCATTTCGCTTTTTGATCGCGATGAGCCGCGGTTTGCCGAGGCTGCACGCGAAATGTACAACAGCGGCAATTACATTGTGCCGCGCTTTGACGGGCAACTTCGCCCGGATAAACCCCCGATGATTTATTGGCTGATGTGCGGTGCCTACCGGATGTTTGGCGTGTCGGGTGGCTCGGCGCGGCTGCCGAGTGCGTTATTTGCGATAGGCACGTTGCTGCTGGTGTATTGGTTGGCAGGAGTACGTTTCGGCCGGGTAACGGGCGTAGTGGCGGCGATTATGCTGGCGGTGAGCGCCTTGTTTGTGGTGGAGTCGCGGCTGGCAACGGCAGATTCTGTGCTGATATTTTGGACCACGCTGGCGATGGGGCTGCTTTGGTGTGCGTGGGAGTCGTTGCCGGCAGATGCGGACGGCGATGCCGTGCATGCAAGGATTAGTCGTTTGCCGGTATCGCCGGAAGCCGGCACACACGATGCGCTTAATGAAACCGCTCTGCCGGAAGAGAAATCGTTTGGTTGGCCGGGGGCATTGCTTTTTTGGTTTGCCATAGCGATGGGGGTGTTGACGAAAGGTGTTACGCCATTGTTTGTGCTGGCAAGCGTGGTGGCTCTATCGGTGGCGGCCGGATGGCCGCAGCGGTGCCGCAGCTACTGGCAGGCTCAGAAGCCGCTGGGGCGGATGCTACGACTACCCATCGTGCTGTATTGGGGTTTGGTTGATGCACGCTGGCGCTGGTTGGGTAGACTTAAGCCGATGTTCGGGTTCCCGCTGCTGCTGGTGCTGTTAGTGCCATGGTTTGCTGCGGCCTGGCAGCAAACGCACGGTAAACTGATACAGATGATGTTGCAGCAGAATGTTGTCGAACGAACGACGTCGGGCCTGCAGCATCATGGCTTTCCGCCGGGATTTTATCTTGCGGTTGTGTGGGCGACATTTTGGCCATGGAGCGTGTTATTGGTGCCCGCGGCATACCATGTGGTTCGACGGGCCTGGGGTCGCACGCCCATAGTATTTGATGAGCGACCATACCGGTTTTTGCTGGCGTGGATAGTGCCATCCTGGATATTGTTTGAACTCTTTGTCACCAAAATGGTGCAGTATGTGCTGCCTTTGTATATTCCTCTGGCGATTATGTGCGCCGATGCGGTGGTGCAAAGCTGGCACAGACTTACCGATGTGCTGGCTGCAAAATGGTTCGGCTTTGCGCGGTGGGTATGGTGCGCCATCTGGCTGATATTGGCAGGACTACTGGTGGCGTTTTTGTGGGGCGGTGCGGGGACCGGCCACCATGGCTTATTTGTGCGTGCGGCGGTGGTAGCGGGTTCGCTGGTGGGCGTGGGGGTGGCTGGGGGCATAAGTTGGAACAGGCCAAGCTGGCCTTATGTAACCGCGGTAACGTTCACCGCCACACTGGTGCTTACCAGCGCCATGCTGTTGCCGAGCATACCGGGGCTGCAGCTAAGCCGCCAAGCGGGTCGGCGCATGCTGGACTTTTCGCAGAGAGGCTATAAGCTTGCGGCGGCGGGCTATCAAGAGCCTACCTTGGTATTTTACACGGGTGGGGGCTTGCCGCTGTATTCAAGCGCGGCAGGCCTGCTGGAGCATGTGTCGTTCGCCCATGCGGGAGCAAGCTTACCGCCCGCAAGCGTCAAATATTGTGTTGCCGTAGATAGGCGCGTTCTCGCGGCACTGAAGCGACGGCATATTGTGTATTATGTGCAGGATTGGTTCAGCGGCATCAAGGTGGCGAAGGGCCGGCCCGTGCGCGTCACGCTGATTACCAACGTGCCGGTGCTACCGCACACGCGTGATGCAACAACCACTGCGACCGGCGCTGGCGGCTGATGGCGGACGATATCAAAGCGTTGTGCTTAAAGGAGATATTGAATGAACGACTCGACCACAACGATGGCACAACTCCGCGACATGATGCGGGATTTTGTTCAGCAGCGCGAATGGCAAAACTACCATACGCCGCGAAATCTTGCTGTGAGCGCAGCGGTGGAGGCCGGCGAACTGCTTGAATTATTTCAATGGGACGACGCAGATCCCGCGGCTGCAAGCAACCACGAACGTGTGCAACTGCATCGCCAGCGCGTCGGCGAAGAGTTGGCCGATGTGTTGATGTATCTCATGTCGCTGGCCAATGCCATGAACTTGGATGTTGCTGCGGCCGTACAGGCAAAGATGCAAAAGAATAACGAAAAATATCCAGCGGACAAAGTACGCGGCTATTACGAGCGGCCGGTCCCGTCGTGATGCGAGGTGGGGCGGCAGCAACCTTACACAGAGGAAACATGGCAGAAGA
>JAJXZA010000380.1 GCA_021780285.1 Planctomycetota bacterium | reverse complement strand
AAAACTGCTCGTCCGGTTCGAGGAGGGGGGACTCAACCTACGCAACCACGGCTCGTCCGCGGTTTACGCGAGGTTGACTCCTCTACTCTACCGGTTAAATTCATCTAAGGTCATCCGCACGACAGCACCATCACGCGCGAAAGCCCCAACTATTACACCGGCGATACCGCCGATAGAACGCGCCCGGCGAGCAAACACACCTGTTTGCAACAACCTATCACCATGATATACTGCATGGTATATATTAGTTGGAGACACAACATGGATACCGCGGCGATATTTAAGAACGGGCGAAGCCAGGCGATTCGCCTGCCCCGGGCCTATCGCTTTAAAACGCGCCGCGTCCGCATCGCCCGCTTCGATGATATGGTTATCCTCACACCACCCGGCAAAGAGTGGACTATTCTGGAAAATAGCCTCCGGCTTTTCACCGACGACTTTATGGCCCGGCGAAACCAGACGCGCCGACCTCAGCGCCGGAAAAAGCTATGATGCGATGGATGCTGGACACCGATATTTGTATCGAATTGATTCGAGGTAAATCCGCCCGCATTCTCGATCATTTGCGAAGTAAGCCGGTAGGCAGCGTCGGGTTGTCGGCCATCACCCTGGCCGAACTGCGTTTTGGAGTCGCCAACAGTTCAAGCCCGCTGCGGAATCAAATGGCGCTCGCCCAGTTTACGGCCCCTCTTCAAGTTGCCGCCTTTGATGGCGCTGCCGCCGGCACATACGGATTGCTTCGAGCCACATTGGAGCGCCAAGGCCGACCTATCGGACCACTCGATACGCTGATCGCCGCGCATGCGCTTTGCCTGCGCACCACGCTCGTAAGCAACAACACCCGGGAGTTTTCAAGAATTGATGGATTGACGGTCGAAAATTGGGCACGCGAAGCCTGAACACAAGCGAGACGGGCCTCGGCAAAGCTTAGGCTCGTTAATCTATCATATGCTACTATCGGGACAGCCGGATTGGGCTTGTCATATTGCAGTGTGAAAAACACGCGAGTTACCAATGCGGTAGTTTGCCGCTATAGCCCACGGCGACGCCGCTAAAGCACTGCGGTTGTGCATTGGTAAACCACAAAACGGCGCCGCCGAGGATGCCGTCCCTGGAAAGGCATCGCCGTTTGGAGCCGCGTGGCCCCGCATTTGCACTGGCGAAGCAATCTGTATACGCTACAAGCGGCTTCGTTTATTCATGCAATCGAGATTTTGCGCAGGAGAAAACACATGAGCACCGCCATACTTCCGGAAGTTAAAAAGTTTTTATCCAATCAGCCGCTGAAGTTTTTTGTCGGCGGCAAGCATGTTACCGCCGCGGCTGGGGGCGCCTTTGAAACCCGCGACCCCGGCACCGGTGAGGTATTGGCGACAGTTGCCGCCGCCGATGCACAAGATGTAGACGCAGCCATTGGTGCAGCCGCACACGCCTTTACCCACAGCCCGTGGGCGACCATGCCCGCCAACGACCGCGCAGTGATCCTCCACCGCCTCGCCGACCTTATTGACAAGCATACGCCGGCTCTCGCACAGCTTGAATCGCTCGATGTCGGCAAACCGCTGGCTCAGGCGGCTGGTTTTGACATTCCATTTGCCGCCAAGGCTTTTCGCTACTTTGCCGATTTGTCCGTCCATGTGCGGCGGCGCGAACCACTGGCCCTGCAAGGCATCGAAGCCCATACCCTGCGCAAACCTTACGGCGTATGCGGCTTTATTTTGCCCTGGAACTTCCCGTTTCTGCTGGTAGGCTGGAATCTCGCCCCCGCCCTGGCCGCCGGCAACGCCGCGGTCCTCAAGCCCGCCGAAGATACCCCGCTCACAAGCCTTTACTTTGCCGAACTGTGCCAGCAGGCCGGCATACCCGCCGGCATTGTTAACGTCATTACAGGTTTGGGCCACACCGCAGGAGCAGCTCTGTCCAAGCATCCCGGTCTGGCTCGCATTGCCTTTACCGGCTCGCCTGAAGTGGGCCGCCTGGTCGCCGAGGCCGCAGGCCGCAATCTCATTCCATGCAAGCTCGAGCTCGGAGGCAAGGGCGCTGCGGTCGTATTTGACGATGTGGATGTTGCCGCTGCCGCCAAACAACTCGCCGCAGCCGTTACGCTCAACAGCGGCCAGGTATGCTGTACCGCCACCCGCTGGCTGGTGCACGAAAAAATATTTGATCAGTTTGCCGCCCAAGCCAAGCACGAAATGCAATCGCTCAAACTCGGACACGCCCTCGATACCCACACCCAGATGGGTCCGGTCGTTTCGGCCAATCAAAAGCAGCGAGTACTCGGTTACCTCGACAAAGGCCGCAGCCAGGGAGCGACCGCTGTGCTCGAAGGCGGCTCTGAGCCAAGCCTGCCCGGCTTTTTTGTCAAGCCCGCCCTGCTGCAAGGCCCACCTGAAAACATCTGCGCAAAGGAAGAAATTTTTGGCCCCGTGGCCTATTTAATGCGATTTAAGGATGAAGCCCAGGCCCTGCAACTCGTCAACGCCTCGCGCTACGGATTGGCGAATTCGGTTTGGTCGGCTGATTTGGCCCGGGCACAGCGCGTGGCCGAAGCACTCGTCGCCGGCAACTCCTGGATTAACGCCCACAACGTATTTGCCTACGGCCTGCCCTACGGCGGCGTCAATCTCAGCGGCATGGGCGGCGGCGTCAACAGCCCCGAAACGTTTTACGACTACCTGCGGCCGCAAACCATCGCCCGCCCGCTGGCATAACGGCGGCGGCGCAGGGCACACCGCCAAGGAGGAAAACACCGCCAACTTTACTGCGGGTGAGGGCACCTGCATTGCACACCTGTAATCCCGATGCGTCGGGATTATTTTAACAAGAATTACCCAACGAGCAGTTATCGCATAAAAGCGACGAAAGGCATATAGCTATGACGACTTTTCACCGCGAAGCCGCGAAGTCGCGAAGAAATAATAGAATGCTGACTGCAGCAACTATGTAATTAAAATTAAGATCGGCCAATAAG
>JAJXZA010000385.1:9669-11671 GCA_021780285.1 Planctomycetota bacterium | reverse complement strand
AGCACTAAATACAACAATTACATGGGTACACTTTGCCGGCAAAAATCGGCCGCAAACGTGACGTAAAGCTGGATTTAACAAGAGGTTACAGCGCTGAGATGCGTGCCAGAGAAGGTGGAACTTTGGTATAAGGATCTGTTGGCTTCGGATCTCGACCTGTGTCGAGGCGTGTTTTTAGGCATCATGACGTAGGATTTGTGGAACCGTCCCGATAGTACGGGTTGAGTGCGACCTTTTTCAGCGATTTTTATGCGCTGCACGCAGAGAGTCTACGCCCGCACGCACTGAGGTTGGCCTATGAGATGTGCCCAGATGCGAGGTTTTGTCCGCGAGGTGGCCGGTAATACTTACAACAAAAAAATTTGCGTATTGCCTCGATGGCATCTTCGCTTGATCTGTATGGAGCTGTAACGGCCATTGCCAGCTCGGATTCGGCATTTGCTTTGGAAAGACGAGTGGGGGGAGGGCTGTCACCCCACGCAAGTGTAAAGAGTCCGAAGTGTATGAACCGGCACGGAGTTTGTGTGGCATGAACGCTGTCTGACAATCCGAGGGGTGGGATTCGAACCCACGACCAGAAGATTATGAGTCCCCTGCTCTAACCGCTGAGCTACCCTCGGGGGGAGAGGCGAGTGTGGCTCGCCATAAACGATCATTAACTATTTATCCGGCTTTAGGGAGCGTTGCAAGTGAGTCGAGCCTTCATCCACAAGTGGCGGGGCGATGTTGTGCAATGATTGCAACCCATCACTTTCCATGTCCGAAGTAAATGCTTAGCGTCGCCGGCAGGATATGAATAGAAATTATCGTTGGTTTTGGGCCGGCAACCGTGCCATTGTCGTCACTAACGGGCGTGTTGGCCAGTGTGTCTACCACCTTCATGCCGCTGATGACTTGCCCAAAGCCCGTATATTGGCCGTCAAGGCCGGAATTGGCCGCCTGCATGATAAAAAACTGTGAACCGGCCGAATCGGGCGATTGTGATCGTGCCATAGCCACTACTCCACGGACAAAAGGCCGATCATTAAACTCTGCGGCTAAATTGTAGCCAGGGCCGCCGGTACCGGCTCTGCCGGGAATATTGCTGACCGAGTCGCCGCCTTGGATCATAAATCCTTTGATAATTCGGTGAAAGTTAGAACCATCATAAAACCGCTGCTGAGCCAGTGCGATAAAGTTATCTACCGTATTGGGCGCCTCGTCATACCAGAACTTAAAAGCAATGGAGCCTTTGCTGGTTTTGATTTTTGCGTAAGCGAGCGGCATCACATGAATTGCCACAGGCTTGAACTGGAGCATCATTTCCTTTTTTTGTGCGGGTGAAAGACTTGCGATTTGGGAGGCCGGTATTTGGGCTAAAGCCGCGCGGTTAAAGCCAGGATTGTCCAACGTTTCAATTACCAAGGGCGTGGCGTTTTTCCAGGTAAGAATGTATGTGCCGGCGGATTCGATCGGTGGAAAGAGTCTTGCCAGGTTCAAAGGCTTGCTGGCGGCCAGCGGCGGTTTGATTTTTTGGGGGGCGATACTTTTGCCGCCGAGTGTGTAAAGATGGAACTGCAGCAAGCCGGCTGGCGAAAAAAGCGACGATGGCGCGGTCACATGTACATGAGCCAGCGTTTGGGTTGCAGCAAAGCCAAATTGCATCCATAACGCAGCTGGAAGGTGGGTGGCGGCTGTTGCAAAGATTACTCGAATGGGGGCATCCGGACGGAAATATCCACGTGCGGGTAGAATGAAGCGTTGCACAGGCGAGGCATTTGTCCTCGTTAAATGAGGTTTGCTCTGGTTGCTGCTATTAGGCTGCGGTGTTGTTGTTGCATATGCTGGGCCGGCAGCGGCCATGATCGGCAAACCAATTCCAAGAATTAATTTGGGAAGCGTTGTTTTCATTTGATATGACCTCATAATCAGCAGGGGCTTTCATCGGTCGGAAGATAGTACACATTTGCATCCGCCGCCGGGTTGGGTAGTGTCGCATGACCCGGTGGCATTGGCAAATGTT
>JAJXZA010000385.1:0-9659 GCA_021780285.1 Planctomycetota bacterium | reverse complement strand
CGTGTTTTGGCCAACAAGCCGGAACGAGGCGTCAGGATTGACTATTCGCGGGCAGGCTTAGCTTAACCGCCGGGTGGCATTTTTCAGCTTGGTCAGAAGGCTTAACGGAAGGCCGCATACGTAGCCGAGCAGGATCATTTGATGCAATAGTGTTACTGCCAAGGCTCCACGAGCACGCCAGCTTCTAGCGGATGTCATTACGGCAGCTCGGGTCAGTAGGATTCTGCCTTGCCCGCCCAAACTTTGTATAAGCGCAATATCTTCCAGAACTGGTAGCTGTGGAAAACCGCCCACCAAATAAAAGCTGTCTGCCTTCATAAACATCGCTTGGTCGCCGTAAGGGCAACGCAGGAGTTGAGATCGTACATTTGCTCCCCATTCAATAATTCGTAGCGGAAGTCCTTGGGCGTCAATGCCCAACCGAAAGGCCCCGGCGGCAAAGTTGGGCATTTGGGCCGTTTGCAGGACGACATCGAGGTAATTGGGGGGTAGCCTGGTATCTGCATGCAGAAACAATAATATGTCTGACTGGGCCTGCCACGCCCCCGCGTTCAATTGATTGGCTCTGCCACGTTGAGATGTAATGACCATCGCCCCAGCTTCACGGGCTAGGCGGATGCTCTCGTCCGTACTGCCGGCATCCACGACAATGACTTCAATGGACGGCGACCTCCGGGCCGAGGCAATCGCAGCTCGAATGTTGGCCGCTTCATTAAGCATCGGAATAATGACGGAGATAGCGGGCTTGTTGTTGTTGGTGGGGGCCGTACGCAGCGAATGCCAGACGGCAATATCTTCGGGATGGTCAACATCACTTAATGGTTTAAGGAGGCCGACACGTAAAGCGGCGGCATTGGCGTTTAATAATGTTTGTCTGAGGACGTTTTCCGTCCCCCACGAGATGCCCTGAAATAGAGTTGGCGAAAAAAGGGACATACCTATAAGATAATAACCACCGTCAAAAGCAGGGCCGATTACCGCATCATGACTTTTGAGTATCTGTATGCCTTGCTGAAGTAAGGCGGGGGTTAGCTGGGGACAGTCGGTTCCGATGATAACAACGCGTTTGATGCCTTGATCAAAAGCGTCCTTGGCTGCTTGACGCATGCGGTGTCCAAGGTCGCCATCACCTTGGCTTATCAGCGTAAAATCTCGGCCGAAAACTGCGGACATTTCATGGGCTTCGCCGCCGGTAAAACGAACTTCTACCTCTGCGCCGGTATCAGCAGTAAACTTTCGGGCCACGTCGAGTATGTGGTGGGTCATCTGTGTTTGAAGCTTTGCCGCAGCCTCGGCCCCGATGGCCGGAATCAGCCGTGTTTTGGTAAAACCGGGTACAGGTAGCCGGGCAAAAATAATGAGCCGCTCGGTGGTGCGTAGAGGTTTGTCGGGGCGGAGGGCTTCGCGTGCTACCATTGTTAAAATGCCGGCACCTGCGCCAAGTACGCCGCGCAGCGTTCCGGAAATTTTGGAAACTCCCACCCGGCGATGATAAGCCACGGATATTTCACCGCAACGAAGCCCACGGCGCAAAGCTCTAATCTGCATTTGCACCGTCCAGCCAAAGCGGCGGTCGCTCATATTCAGCAAGGCGAGCTTGTCGGCGGCGATGGCTCGCAACGGGCCTAAGTCGCTAAAGCGGGCGCCCCAGAACAGTCGCATCAAAAAGCAAGCGAGACGATTGCCAAAATGCTGAGGTAGCGTAAGTGATCCTGGTTGAGCACCTCCGAGCAGGCGCGAGCCAATGACCATATCGGCTTGGCGAAAGACAATTGGGGCAACCAGAGCAGGAATATCCGCCGGGTCGTCGGCATCATCGGCATCTATGAATACCAGAATATCGGCCGAGGAAGCGGCCTTAATGCCGGCAAGACATGCCGCGCCATAGCCGCGATCGGGTTCATGTATAACCTTGGCACCGCAGGAGCGGGCAATCTCGGCGGTGCGATCGGTCGAGCCATTGTCTACGACGATTGGCTCGATCCACTCCGGCAATCGCTGCAGAACCCGACCGATAGCACTTTGCTCATTGAGCGCGGGAATAATAGCCATAATCCTTATCTGGGCAAAGAGTTGGGACGGCTTAGTGGTACTCGATGGCAGAGGAATCACAGGTTTAGCCGGTCGCCAATACCACACGAAAAATAGTTCGGCGGCGAGCCATATCCAAATTATGCCGTGTTCCAGCCATATCCAAGGGGCTCGTGCAAAGAGGTAGTAAAGCCCCAGCGTGCTGGAATATGCCAGCAACGACGCACGCGGGCGAAGCGTCAGCAATGGAACCATCCAAATGTAATACCATGGAAACTGCGCCGGGCTAAGCATGAAAATTGCCGCTACAACCAACAGACATGCGGAGATAAAGCTTTCGCGGCTGCGAGCGCAGCGTTTCAATGCCAGCGCCAGCACGCCGATCATCAGCAGTAAGGTAGAGCCGCGAGCCAAGAGACCGGCTATTTGTATCGGCTCGTCTTTTGGCCCCAGCAGCTGTTGCCAGGCCCATCGTTGCAGAAAAAAAAGTCCTGAGTTGTTCTGCCAGTACCGTGCATACTGCCAAGTTGATTGCAGACCGGCGCCATGGCTGGGTTGGAACATCGGCAGCAGCAGCAGCCCGGTCAGGGCTGCAAACAGCAATGCTGAAAGACAAATGGCAAATGGTCTTCGGCCTATTCGTCGCCATAAGAGCGGTGCCAGCGCGGCGGGCCACAACTTCATTGCGGTAGCCAGCGCCAGTACCAGCGATGCAAGTCTGCGATGCGGCCGCATGGCCAGCAATACAAACAGCACTATAAACGGTCCTATCATTACATCGAAGTGCATGTGAATATAGCTTTGCGCCAGCACAATGGGATTGAACCAATAAATAGCCGCCCAAGCCGTTGGCTGATCGAGCTTTTTAAGCAGGTGCACCAGCAGCAGGCCTGTGGCCAAGTCAAAGCATAGTAACTCGACCCGCCAGACCGTGGTGTTCCAAGGCGAGAGCATATAAGCGAGGGCAAAGAAGCTCTCGGTGATTGGTGGATAAATGGTGCGTAGTTTTGGGTGATTAATATTGCCGAGAACGCTCCCGCTTTGTTCTTTGAGTTTCAGCAGCGTGCTGGGCATGCTGGGCGAGACGGCGGCAGCGGAATGCACGCTCGCGGGGCTATGCGCGTAGGGGCTGATGCCGTGGGCGAGCACAGCGCCATCCCAAAGGTAGCGATCGTAGTCGCCGGAGCTGGCGGGCGGAATTCCAATAAGCGCCAGGCGCAGCGCCAGGCCAGCCAAACCTATTGCCAGTAGCGTGTATTTTCGGTTGGTGAGCGGCCGACCCAGTGCCAACAGCAGCAAATAACAAATGCCTGCCCCGACAAGTTGCCAGGCTTCGTGCGCCATGGGCGCGTGATTGATCGTCCACGCGGTGTGCAGCAACAGGGCGGCCATGACACAAAAGAAGACTGTGGAGGCGGTTGCCGCAAAGACCGGGGGGTTAGGAGGAGTTGGCTCGATCATTGGATGCCTTCACATTAAAAGCGAGCCAGAGTATCAGCGGGTTAGGGGTTGGCAGCAAGCGGCTATCAGCGACTCAGGCGAATAAGTATACCCAAAAAGCTCTTGACTCGGGGAGTTAACCGTGTGCGGTTAAATGCGTCGGCCGCCCGTTTAATAACCTCTGCCTGCGTAGGATACGGATGAATAACTGCGGCCAGCTTTCCGAGGCTCATTCCAGCGGCCATGGCAACGGTTACTTCCGAGATAATATCGCCAGCATGAGCGGCAACCAGGGTTGCGCCTAAAATTTTACCCGTCTTTTTTTCGTAATGTATTTTCACAAACCCTTGCGTGTCAGAGTCGAGGATGGCTCGGTCTATGTCGGCCATGTCAATTTTGATGGTCTCAAAACTCAATCCTTTGGCCTGGGCCTCCGAGGCATAAAGACCAACGTGGGCTACCTCCGGTTCCGTGTAGGTGCACCAGGGAATAAGCAGAGCGCTGGCCTTTTTTCGGCCAAAGAAAAGGGCATTTTGAATGACGATACGGGCCATGGCGTCTGCGGCGTGGGTAAATTTATAAGGAAAGCAGATGTCGCCGGCGGCGAAGATGCGCCGATTGCTTGTGCGCAGGTGATCGTCCACATTTACGCCAGAGCGGGTGTCGTAGGTTACGCCGGCGGCTTCCATGTTTAAGCCGCCGACATTGGGAGCACGGCCGACGCCAATAAGTATGTGATCAACCGAGAGAGTTTGCGGGCCAGTGGAAGTCTCCAGCTTGATTTGCTTTTGATTGCCTATGGTTCTTACCGATTGAATTGTTGCGTCGGTGTTAAACTCCACTCCATCGGTGCGCAGCGACTCTTTTACAATGTCGGCGGCATCGCGATCTTCGCGTGGCAAAAACCTTTTGCCCTGCTCCAGCATTATCACTTTAGAACCGAAGCGGGCGAACGCTTGGGCGAGTTCACAGCCGATGGGGCCGGCTCCAATAACTGCAAGCGATTTGGGCAGCGTGGTGAGCGAAAACACATTTTCATTGGTTAAGTAACCGGCCTCGCGGAGTCCGGGAATGGGCAAATCAGCGGCACGGGCACCGGTGGCAATGACGGCATGAGAAAAGTGTAACTGCTTGCCATCTACTTCGATGGAGGTTTTATCTTTAAACCGACCCTCCCCAATAAAAACATCCACGCCGAGGCTTTTAAAGCGAGCGGCAGAGTCGTGATGGCTGATGCCCGCGCGTAGTCGGCGCAATCGCTCCATTGCAACGGAAAAATCAGCGGCCCATGATGCGCCGATGGACACGCCAAATTCACTTGCGGAGTGGGCTTGAGCACACGCTTTAGCGGCACGAATCAGCGCCTTGGATGGTACGCAGCCGACGTTGAGGCAATCTCCACCCATAAGTTCGCGTTCTATCAGAGCCACTTTGGCACCAAGACCCGCAGCACCGGCTGCCGTCACAAGGCCGGCGGTCCCCGCACCGATTACAACAAGATCGTAGCAATTCTTTGGCTGAGGGTTCAGCCAGTCAGTCGGGTGTACGTTGGCGGCGAGCTGTTGATTGTGTATGTCAAACGGCGCCAAGGCCGGGTGTGTGAAAGCGAAACTCATGTAAGAGGTTCTCCTAAAACAATGTTTTTTGGGGGGTCAGGGTTTGTTTTGCAGGCTGTCGAGCTTCCAATTGTAATTCTTAAAAACAATGGTTGGCGGCGTACCGGCTGCGAGGTCAGCCTGGACGCGTTTGTTGTATCGGGCGATGAACTTAAGCACGGAGCCGGCCTTTTGGGCAAAGTCGCCGCCGTACCAGTCGTAGAGTTCTGTCAGATGCAGTGTCTTGCCATCGGCGGAAAAGCGGACCCATCGCGGATTATTGTTGACGATTTCAGCCTGACTGTGGAGCTGAGCATTCAGGGTCGCTGGTTCATAGGCCTCTTGCCGCAATGGCGGACAGCCGATAGACGCGCAGTTGATGGCAAAGTGCACACGCGGATCGGCAAAGTCCTGACGTAGCATGAGTTCGATGGCACTCAAACTGTAGAGCTTTCCGCCGATGTTCCAGTGCGCATAATCCCATCGCCGGCTGGAGGGAATATCGCGGATAGACTTGATGTTGGGGTAATAATCTAAAATGAGCCGCAGCGTAAAGGCATTATACGCGTTAATAAGCAGGGCAAATTTGTTGCGGCGTCCCAGTTTGGCAAAGGGCGCTTCGGCAAGCTCGGCAATGTATGTATTAAGGTCTTTTGGATGCTGCGAAAGCCCCTGATAATCAACCCAGCCGCCCTTATGCACATAGCGGCTGACTACCTTGGTAAAAACAGCATTATCAAACTGCGGGCCATTTGGGTTTGACTTGAACTTATTTTTGAGAGTAACGGGCGGAGGGCCGAACAAGCCTGACAGTGGTCCACGATTAACCCATGTGCATGCGGCAAGCGCGATAGACAGTGTCGCCGCTACTGCCAGTACCCAAGTGCGTCGGGAAGATAATGGTGCGGGAGTGGGAAGATTGGAGTTATTCTGGGTTTCCATGGTTAATACTCCTGTTTGAGAAGCCAATGCTTTTTTGGCCATCCTGGTTATGTAAATGCTCAAAGCTGCAATCAGTACCAGTCCAATGCTAACCAGCACCCAATGTAAGGTAGAGTTATGATTCACTTTTCCGGCATCCGCGGCCTGACTGGCGGCATACCCGAGGTATACGTAGAGGAGTGTGCCCGGCAGCATACATAACCAGCTAACAAGCACATACGAGACAAAGCGAATGGAAGTAAGACCGAAAAAATAGTTGCTTAAGTTAAACGGCACTACCGGCGAAAGGCGCAGCAGGGCGACAATCTTCCAGCCATTGGTACCAATAGCGCGGTCTATAGCCGCAAAGCGAGGCCGTGAGGCCGTTGCTCTTTGTACCGCGGAACGAAAGGCATACCTCCCCAGTAAATAAGCACAGGCGGCTCCCAATGTTGCACCGATGGAGACAATGAGCGTTCCCCACCCAGGCCCATACAGTACGCCAGCGAGCAGGGTAATTGCTGAGCCGGGAATAAGTAAAACGGTGGCAACAATATAGATCGCAACATAGACCGCTGCCCCCAGAAAGCCCTTTCCTGCAAGCCATCCCTGAAGATGACTTATGCCCTGGCCGATGGGAATAATGCGTAAAATAAAAAGGATACTGCCAACAATGATGAGCGCACAGGCCAAGCGAAACAGTTTGCCGGCAGAGGAAGATTTATTGCTATCGGTCATAACCTATTGTCCTTTCTTCTACATGGGCCGTACCACAGCGGTGGCTCGACCCTCATTAGACGGTTAAGACGCGATAATCTTACATTTAACCGGCGGCATTGCGGTTTAGCTGCATCTGATTGTCAACCAAGCTGCCGCCACAGGAGGAACCGCCGCCTGCAGTGCACGCCAGGCAATGATCGCCGGTGGCAATCCGCCGCGCCAAATAAGTTTGCGGCTCAAAGGTGGATATGTGCCCCGACCCTTCAGCGGGCAGCTTGATTGCGTAGTTAAAGTCGCAATCGTACAGCGTGCCATCCCAGCCGATGTGCACCTGATGACGGCACATGAGTTCGGGAACAGTGGTTGGATTGAAGGTGCGTTCGAGAAGATCAATATATTTGGCGGCATATCCCTGGCGGGATAAATCGTGGAGAAACCGGCCAATCGGGACGTTGGTAATGGTGTAGAGTCGCGTGAAGCGAATGCCAAAATGCTTGGCTAGTTCGCGGCGATAATCAGCTTCAAGACTGACTTGATTGGGCGGCAGCGTGGGGCCACCGGGGTTATACACCAGGTCCAGCGGCATATCTTCACGAGCGCCAAACCCCAACGCATTAAGCCGTTGAATTACCTCAATGCTTTCGCGGTACACATACCTGCCGCGTTGATGATCAACATTAGTTTCGAGGTAGCATGGCAGCGAGGCAATGAGATGAATTTTATTTTTGGCATAAAATTCAGGTAAATCCTGATAGCCAGGCTCCAACATGATAGTTAGGTTGGTACGCACCATAACGTGAAGCTTTTTGGCAAGCGCGGCGAGGACGAAGCGTCGAAAATCGGGATGCATTTCGGGGGCGCCGCCGGTTATGTCGAGGGTAGCAGCGCCTGATTTGGCTGCGGCTGCGAGTACCTGCTCCATGGTTTGCCACGACATCTCTTCTTGTCGTTTTGGCGACGATTCGACATGGCAATGATGACATGCCAGGTTGCAGCGCAAGCCGATGTTAACCTGCACGGTTTGAATGGAGATTCCGCGAAGGGCAGAATCGCCGGCACTGGCCGTACATTGGTCAAAACGGTTTGCACTGGCAGCATTGATAACAGGCAAGTTCATTTAAAGCATCCCATATAAAAAGACAGTCCATTCTATGTTTTTACACCAGACGCTAGCAGCAACCGTCAGTGGTGCAGCCGGAGGCGGTCTCGTCGCTGGCGACGTAACGCGCATCCTTGGTTTCGCGTGGATGTCGCAGAGCACCGGCCCGGCAGTTAAATGCCTCGGCTTTGTCGGGTGGAATTTCTTCGCGTGGAGCCATTCCAATCATTTGGCGATGGTATGGTCCGTTGGGGTTGGTGAGTATGCGAAAGGTTTTATCGCATACCGCCATGCGTTTGCCTCGCAGTAGCACGTGACCATCGTCATCGGCAACCTGCTTCCAAGGGCCTTTGTAAATGACCGCCTGACGCCCCTCTAGACATGGGCCTTGCTTGCCCTTGTAAGCTGTTACGGTAACGCTGCGAAATTCAATGCCGCCTTCAACTCGCCAAGGCGTGGCATCGCGCTTGGCTAGTTCAATGCCGAAGAATCCAGCCCGCTCAAATGCCTCCAAAAAAGCATCCTCGCGCCAGGCGCCGCTGATGCAGCCGGACCACAGGTCTGGATCGTCCTGCATGGACTGGGGCACATCTTCGTCGCTGACAATATCACTGATAGCAACATGTCCGCCGGTTCGCAGTACGCGGAACATTTCGGCAAATAACTGGGCTTTATCCGAGGGTTTAACCAGATTAAGCACACAATTAGAGACGATAACGTCAATCGAATCGCTGGCCACCAGCGGCCTGGCGGCACGCTGTTGCCGTTGATGCTCCTGCAGGGCGTGAAGTTCTCCAAGCGTCGCAACCGGCTTGTGGGTCAAAAAATGGGCCGTATCATCAACATTAAGTTGCAGGTCTTGAATCAGGCCCTTACGAAATTCGATGTTGTCATAACCCAAGGCCGCGGCAACGGCGGGCTGGTGTTGACGGGCCAATGCCAGCATGTCATCGTTCATGTCTATGCCGATGACATGGCCTGTTGGCCCGACAACCTGCGCGGCAATAAAGCAAATCTTTCCACCACCAGATCCTAAATCGAGAACTGTTTCGCCGGGGCGTAGAAATTGCGATGGATCACCGCAGCCATAATCACGATCCAGCACTTCCTGTGGAATAATTTTAAGGTACTTAGGATCATACGATACCGGGCAGCAGAGGCTTTGCTGCAACTGCTGGGCCGCCAGACTATACGTCTTTCGCACGGCTTGTTCGATGTTCAGAGTCACGCTCATGATGGTAACCTTTCACAACAGATGACTAAAGACCGCCTGTTAATGCATTAAATCGGTCCTTGTAGTTTCAGGCAAATATACATAGGTGAGCCACAGGGCCAGTGCGCTGGCCGCTGCCACCAACAGAAAAGCGGCCGCCGGCCCGCTATGGGCATTAAGCACCGGCAGAAAAAATGCGCCAGAGGCGGCGCCAATCCGCGAAAACGCTGTGGCGCTGCCTTGACCTGTGGCACGCAATCTGGTCGGAAAAAGCTCCGCAGGAACAATCCAGGTGGTGGTGTTAGGCCCGGCATTTATAAATATCTGAATGATCGCAAAAAGCCCCAGAATAGCCCATTTGTTAAAATGCCCCACGCCCAAAGCCAAAATTGTAAACAGCACCGCCATGCCGAAAAAGCCGGTCATCTGAAGCCGTCGGCGGCCAAGGGTGTCAATTAGATGAAATGCCGTCAAGAACCCTGCCAGCGTCAAAGCAGCCAGTCCGCAGGTGGCGGCAACCACCATGTTGGCTTTGCCAATGCCAAGTTCAGTCAGCAATGTGGGCGTCAGCAGACCAATGCCGTAAACGGGCAAATCCATCAAAAACCAGGGGAGTAAAGCTGCGATGGTAAGACGACGA
>JAJXZA010000215.1 GCA_021780285.1 Planctomycetota bacterium | reverse complement strand
TCAAATATTCTGGCCCAAGCGGGCTATCGACGCCGTGTGCTCCGCGAACCATGACGGCCAGCAACTGTAAACGTCCGTTAGGGACAGTACACTAGCGTTAAGGTGTGGCCGCTGCGCAGCGTATACA
Organism: Planctomycetota bacterium; assembly: GCA_021780285.1. Classification (GTDB taxonomy): domain Bacteria; phylum Planctomycetota; class Phycisphaerae; order WQYP01; family WQYP01; genus JABEVB01. The sequence continues at coordinate 2,848 of JAJXZA010000215.1, read as the reverse complement.
CCTTCGCGGGCCATGGCGTCGCGGTGGCGCTTACGTTCTGTACGCCGCGGCTGCCCTCAAGCCTGCGGGACTTTACCCAGCCGGTTACATACATTACATGGAACGTCCACAGCACCGACGGGCAGTCGCATCAGGTGCAGGTTTATTACTCCACAAGCACGGGCGTTGCGGTCAACGCAGACACCCAGCGCGTGGCGTGGTCTAAGCACACGGCCGGCGAACTTACGGCCCTTAAAGCCGGCAGTCCCCGGCAGAATTATTTTGATATCGCCGGCGACCCGGTCGGGCTGGACTGGGGCTACATTTACACCGCCGCACCAACCAGCGAATCATCCAACATGATCGGCTCGGTGAGTAAGTGCGTGTCGCTTTTTGAAAGCAGCGGCAAACTGGGTAATGCGGTTTCGCCGCGCATGCCGCGGGCAGTCCGCGACGGCGAACCCTCTGAAGCCTTTGCCTTTGACCTCGGTGCGGTCGGCGATAAGCCAATCTCGCGGCATGTTTTGGTGGCGTATGATGAAGTTTACGCAATTGATTATTTCTCCCAGGCGCAGCGGCCATACTGGCGTCATGGCGGCGTCAAGCCGCTGACCATGCTGGCCCGCGCCGGGCGCAACTACAACCAACTCATGCGTCAGGCGACTGATTTTGATCATGCAGTCATGCGGGATGCAATTCGGGTTGGCGGCCGTAAATACGCCCAGATTTGCGCGTTGGCGTATCGTCAGGCTCTGGCGGCCATGGGCATATCCGCCGACAGCCGCGGCCTGCCGCTGGTATTCACCAAGGAAGAAACCAGCAACGGCGATATTGCCACGGTGGATGTATTTTTCCCGGCGTCGCCGATTCTGCTGACGTTCTGCCCGCAGCTTGAGGCGGCCAGCATGGTGCCGATTTTCGACTCCGCTGATACGCCCCGGTGGAAATTCCCCTGGGCGCCGCACGATTTGGGCACATACCCCATCTGCCGGGGCCATTACAACAGCGGCGGCGAAAACATGCAGGTTGAAGAAAGCGGCAACATGATTATTCTCGCCGCAGCCGTCGCACATGCCCAAGGCAACGCCGACTTTGCCGCCCGGTATTGGCCCATGCTTACCAGTTGGGTGAACTATTTACGCAAGGACGGCTTTGATCCCAAAAATCAGCTCTGCACCGACGACTTCATGGGCTTTATGGCTCACAATGCCAACCTGAGCGTCAAAGCTATCGAGGCGATGGGGGCCTACGCGTACCTGTGCAAGTTGCGCGGTATGACAGCCCTGGCCGCCGATTACGAAGCGCGTGCCAAACGATGGGCGCGCCGCTGGATGGCGGTAGATGCCGACGGCGATCACTACCGTATGGCGTTTAACCGCCCCAATACCTGGAGCCAGAAGTACAACATGGTATGGGACGACGTGCTGGACATTCACGCCTTTCCGCAACTTGTAAAACACCGGGAGATTGCATATTACCTGACCAAGTTCAATCGTTATGGCCTGCCGCTGGACGTTCGCACGCAAATGACCAAAACCGATTGGAGCATCTGGTCGGCGACGCTGGCGCAAAATCCGGCGCATTTCAAACTATTCATGAACCATATTTACCACTGGCTGGATCAAACGACCGATCGCGTGCCGCTGGCCGACTATTACAATACTCTCACCGGCACCGACGGCATGCACGCGCGGCCGGTCATGGGCGCGGCATTTATTAAGTTCATGGCAACCCCGGCCATGTGGCATAAATGGGCGTCGCGTGGCGCAACATTTTCAAACGACTGGGCGCCTTTGCCGCCGCCGCCCATCATAAAGGTAATTGTTCCCACCGCGCAGCAGGCACCCATCAACTGGCACTACACCACCCAAAACCCCGGCCGCGGCTGGAACCAGGCCAGCTTCGATGACAGCAGTTGGGCAGTTGGGCCTGCAGGTTTTGGCACGATTGACCCCGGCGTAAAGCCACGCACCCGTTGGACAACCGACGACATCTGGCTGCGCCGCACATTTACCATGCCGCCCGGCCATCGCAAGCATCTGATGCTGTACGCATACCATGATGAAGACATTCAGGTGTACATCAACGGCGTATTTGCCGGCGGCGCCAGCGGCTACTCCACTCAATATGTGCCGCTGGCAATATCAGCCGCAGGCATGAGGGCGCTTCGCACGGGCCGCAACGAAATTGCGGTGCATGTTCACCAGACCACCGGCGGACAATTTGCCGATGTGGGCCTGGCGCAGGTGCTGCCCGGTAAATAGCCTGGTGCGCTGTCACGCCTATAAATCAGGATTGATTGGCCGCAAACGCCCCAGCGGAAAGCAGCCAGCCGTCGGGACTCGACGGCTCATCTGTCACTTATTCGCCTGCACTCGCAGCCCGCGGCCCGCGCTGCGGGCTTACCGGCGCGATGCGCTCGTTGACAATGGCCATAAGGTATTGGCCATAGGCGTTATGGGCCAGCGGCGCCGCCAGCTTGGCGAGCTGCGCCGCACTGATGTACCCCATGCGAAAGGCAATTTCTTCGGGGCAGGCGATTTTCAGGCCTTGACGCTTCTCAATGGCGGCAATGTACATGGCCGCCTCCAAGAGCGACTCGTGCGTGCCCGTATCCAGCCATGCCAGCCCGCGCCCCATCACCACCACCTCCAACTCGCCGGCGGCAAGATAGGCGCGGTTCAGATCAGTAATTTCCAGTTCGCCGCGCGCTGATGGCGCCAAACCTCCCGCCCGCGCGGGAGCATGCTTATCGTAAAAATACAGCCCCGCCACCGCATAGCGCGATTTGGGGCGGGCGGGCTTTTCTTCAATTGAAAGCGCCCGAAAAGCCTCGTCAAACTCCACCACACCATACCGCTGCGGGTCT
>JAJXZA010000275.1 GCA_021780285.1 Planctomycetota bacterium | reverse complement strand
GGCAACCCGCCCTTATTTAAACGTAATAAAACGACCTGATGCCTCACATCTGCGGGTAACGCCTTTCACCGCCTCTGCACAAATCAGCTTCAGTCAAGCGGTTTAAGACAACGCAACCGGCTCTGCTGGGTGGTAAGGCTATTGCATTGTCTCCTTAGCGTTCGTATCCTTAGCGGCTTGTTTTGCCGGGGCGGAACTGTTTTTGCGGAGTAAGCCGTGGACATACCCATGGGGCAGCGAGTGCTCAAAAAAGCCGACGCTCTTATTGAAGCGCTGGGCTATATTCAGCGATTCAACGAAAAGATAGTAGTGGTAAAGCTCGGTGGTTCGTTCATGGACAACCAAGACGAATTCCGTAAAGTGCTTACCGATATTGTGTTTATGCAGGCTGTGGGTATGCGGCCAGTGGTGGTGCATGGCGGAGGTAAAGCCATTACGCAGGCCATGAGCGATGCCGGCCTTAAGGCTCAATTCGTCATGGGTCGCCGTTATACCGACGACCGCACTCTCGCGATTGCCGAGCATGTACTCGTAAGTGATATCAACGCATTTATTGTGAAAACGATCAATGAGCAGGGCGGCAAAGCGATGCCGCTGCATTCGTTGGGCAGCATCGTGATATTTGGTGAGAAGCTGTTTCTCAACGACCCGCAAGGCCAGAAGATAGATATTGGGCGGGTGGGCCACATTACCAGCGTTAATGCTGAACTATTAGCGGCACTTTGCCAGGCTGATTTTATTCCGGTGATCGCGCCCATTGCAGGCGATAGTGCCGGCGGAAAGCTAAACGTCAATGCCGACACCGCCGCCGGTGTTGTGGCCGCCGCCTGCAAGGCTGAAAAAATGGTGCTGGTATCTGATACCCATGGCATTCGGGAGAACAAAGACGACCCCGACTCGCTGTTGCGTAGCGTGACACGGCAAGGCATCGAAAAATTGATCGCCAGCGGGCAGGTCGGTGAGGGCATGCTGCCCAAGGTTGAGGCCTGCTTGATCGCCCTTGACGGCGGTGTGGCTAAAACACACATTATTGACGGACGATTCCCGCATTCGTTACTTCTGGAGATTTATTCTGATCTTGGCGTTGGAACCGAAATCGTCCGCGGATGAACATCAGCGCCGCTAACCAGAGGATACAGGGGATATTGTATGGTGCACACCAAGGGCAAATTTGATTTTATAGATATCAAAACTACGCCCCGTCCGATGCTTGAGCACCTGATGGCGGTGGCTCAACGGCTCAAGTCGGAGTTCAAGAACACCGGTCACAACGAGCCGCTGGCCGGTGGCAAAGGCCTTGCCATGATATTTGAAAAGCCATCGCTGCGCACCCGCATGAGTTTTGAAGCGGCGATGCGCCACCTTGGCGGGACGGCCACCTACATAGCCCCTCAGGAAATCGGCTTAGGCAAGCGCGAAAGCGTAGCAGACGTGGCACGGGTGCTATCGGGATTTTGCGATGCCATCATGGCCCGCACATTTTCGCATCACGCCATTGAAGAATTGGCTCGGCATAGTTCACGTCCGGTGATTAACGGTTTAAGCGATGTGAGCCACCCGTGTCAGGCGATGGCCGACCTTATGACGGCGAAGGAGCATTTTGGCCGACTTGCCGGCCTTACGCTGGCGTATGTAGGCGATGGCAACAATGTTGCGCGTTCACTAATGGAAGCCTGCTCCGCCTTAGGTCTAAAGTTTCGTATCGCGGCACCCAAAGGTTACGAACTTGATGCCCAAAGCATAAAAGATGCAGTCGCCGCAAACGCCGATTTCGATTTTTCTGCCAGCAACGATCCAATTTGCGTAGTTAAGCAGGCCGACATTATTTATACCGACACCTGGGTAAGCATGGGCCAAGAGGATCAAAAGGCCCAGCGCCTTAAAATCTTCGGCGCCTATCAGGTTAATGCCGACCTGCTGCGGGCTGCTCCGTCCAGCGCCATTGTTATGCACTGCCTGCCCGCATATCGTGGTGTTGAAATTACCGATGAAGTTATGGATGGGCCACAGAGCCAGGTGTTTCCCGAGGCGGAGAATCGCCTGCACTTTCAAAAAGGCCTGCTGGCCGTGCAACTTGCCGGCGTGTAGATATGATGTCGCCATGCCCGCCAGGAACCATTAACTTTTGTGATAAGGACACAACCTATGCGACACGATAAACGCAAGGCCGCTGAACTGCGGCCCATCCGCATTCAGCGAAATTTTACCGCCCATGCCGGCGGTTCGGTGCTGATCTGCTTTGGCAACACACGCGTGCTGTGTACGGCCATGATAGAAAAGGGCGTGCCGCCATGGCTGGTAGGCAAAGGGCAGGGCTGGCTCACCGCCGAATATGCCATGCTTCCCTCGTCCACATTGTCGCGTAAAAAGCGCGACAGCGGCAAGCCGGATGGACGTTCAGTGGAGATTCAACGGCTGGTGGGCCGATGCCTGCGCAGCGTGCTCGATATGACCAAACTCGGCGAAAACACGCTTTGGATTGATTGCGACGTACTGCAAGCCGACGGTGGCACGCGGACTGCGGCCATCACAGGTGCATGGGTAGCACTGATGGATGCTGTTGCACGGGCCCGCCAGAGCAATATGCTGGGCAGCAGCCCGGTTACGGCGCAGGTGGCGGCGGTAAGCGTTGGCATTGTCAATGGACAAGCTGTGGCAGACCTTGACTACCCAGAAGATTCCACCGCCGAGGTGGATATGAACGTTGCCATGTTAAACAACGGAACTTTTGTAGAGGTGCAGGCTACGGGAGAAAAGAGCACCTTCGACTTTACCCAGCTAGCAACCATGGTGAAGCTCGCGCAGGTCAGCATAGCCAAGCTTCATCGGCTGCAGCGCAAGTCACTTACCGGGAAGTAAAAAAGAGCCGGTTGCGTTGTCTCGTCCTCAAAATTCACAAAATTGTATTGGCGTATGGCGTCGAAGGCTGCAGCGGTGCCAATTTGTTGTAAGTTGGTGTCTTAAAGCTTGGCCAAGAAGCTTATCGTG
>JAJXZA010000230.1 GCA_021780285.1 Planctomycetota bacterium | reverse complement strand
CTAAATACAACAATTACATGGGTACACTTTGCCGGCAAAAATCGGCCGCAAACGTGACGTAAAGCTGGATTTAACAAGAGGTTACAGCGCTGAGATGCGTGCCAGAGAAGGTGGAACTTTGGATTAAGGGTTCTGCCGGGCGCAAGGGTGGCCGCGACTGCGGGAGACTGCAGGCAGGTATAGCGCCGCCGGCTCGCCGGGTGTGAGCGCATTGCACCCAAAGATAGACCGAATTAGTCACGTCTGATGGGCTTGCGGCTGATGTTCCGGCGGCTGGGCAGCCGATGGCCAGTGCATAAAGGGTTCCGAAATTCTTGCCTTGGGCTACAATTTATTTATGAGGAAACGGTCACAGACCACTGAGCCGACGGCGCGCGAGGCGGCTCTGCAGGTGCTTGCGCAGTGGCGCGAACTTGGCAATCCGCCGCGGGTGCCGGAACGCGATGATTTGCTTTGGCAGCACATGGAGCCGCGCCAGCGGGCGGCAGCATTTGATTTACTTCAAGGTGTGCTGCGCAGCCGCGGCCTGCTGGACCATATAATCGAGCAACTTTTGGACAAACCGATCGGTGGACTTGAAAACGCCGTGCGTGCCGCTTTGGAGCTTGGAGCCTATCAGGCCTTGCTGCAGAGCAACGTGGCTGATTACGCCTTGGTGGATTCCAGTGTGGAGCTGGTGCGATTGGCCGGTAAGCCGCGGGCGGCAGGGCTGGTGAATGCGATTCTGCGTGGGCTTCTTCGGCTTGAGCCGCGCAATGAGCCATTCGCGGCCTTACGTGATGATGCCTTTCCGGTGGGTGTCGGGCGGCAGGTTCGTTTTAATCGCCGCGTGTTTCCATCGCCGCAGGCCGACGCGGCCGAGCATCTGTCGGTTGTGTGCAGCTATCCGAAGCCGTTGGTTCAAATGCTGCTGCAAGCTTATGGTCCGGTCGTTACGCTGCGCATCTTGGCAGCCGGCAATCTTCGGCCAATGGTGCTTTTACGTGATGACGGCATCGGCAAGAAAGACTTGGGGGGATTGGTTGAGCATCAACAAAAGGGTTGGCTTGCTGCGACGGATGGCTGGACGCCAGCCGTCGCTCGTCAGGTAGCTGCGGGCAAACTTTCGCCGCAGGACCCCACGGCAGGGCTGGCGGTAGAGTCGCTGTGCGAGGCCATTAAAACAGTTCCTGCTCAAGGCGGGCCACGCCCTTTGGTATTGCTCGATTTATGTGCCGGCAAAGGCACCAAAACCATCCAACTGGCGCTGCGGCGACCGGGCGACGTTGTCCTTGCGACTGATATCGCCCCATTAAAGCTGGAATTTCTTCGTGGTCGGGCCAAGCAGTTGGGGCTTCATAAGGTGCGAATCAATCTGTTGGAGGAGGTCCTAATTGATCACCATGCGTTTGATGCTGTGCTGGTGGATGTGCCATGCTCGAACACGGGCGTCATGGCACGGCGCGTGCAGACGCGATGGCGCTGGCCCGGTCTCGATCGAAAGGCTTTGCAGCGCCAGCAGCTCACGCTGCTTACACAGGCCCAGAAGCTGCTGCGGGTCGGTGGTGTGCTCGCGTACAGTACCTGCAGCGTAGACCCCTGTGAAAATAGCGATCTGGTGCGAAAGTGGCTGGAGCTTCAGCAAGGGGTGCCTTGGCGAATAGTTCACGAGCAGATGTCGCTTCCGGCGGCTACCGACGACCCGGCGGCAAGATGCGATGGCGGGTACATATGCGTGCTGGCGGCAGCCGGGCAACCGGCCGTGTAATGACCAACGATTAGCAGGCCGGCCCAACGCCTATCTATTTTTCAGCGGCCTGTGAACAGGGCGGTTGAAATTGCCCCAGCCAGCATAAGAAACCTCAGGCGTCGGCTTCTCCAGCTGTCAACGGCGGCTGGACTGTTCAAAATCGCGGTGCTATTTGCCGATGCAAAAGCTCGAAAAGATTTTGCCCAGCACTTCATCAGGTGAAACAATGCCGGAAATATTGCCCACAGCATCGAGCGCCAGCCGCAGGTCGCTGGCGATGAGTTCGGGGTACCGCAGGGCACTCTCTGGATTGCCCGCAAGCATCTGCTGCGCTGAATGCAGGGCGCTTGTGGCGGCTGCGAGCCATTGGCGATGGCGGCGGTTGAGGGTGAGCGTGGCCGCAGCGCCGGAAGCGTTTGTAATGGCCCGGCCAATGGCAGTGCGGAGTTCATTAAGCCCGATGTGGGCAAGAGCGGAGGTACGCAGGCATGCGACTGGCGCTGAAACCTCGGCGGTGTTGGCAGTGCCGGCGGGCTGGTCGCATTTGTTGCGCACCCAAAGCGTGGCCAGTCCGGAAACTTCTGCGGTATTGGCCAGCAGGTTCAGTGCGGGCTGGTCTTCAGTGCCATCGGTAACAACTACTACGCAGTCGGCCCGTGCGATGGCGGTGGAGCGGGCGTCATTCATGAGGGTTGCAAGTGCGGTGGGCGATTCTTCAATGCCGGCGGCATCCACCAGGCGAACTGGGCCGGCGGGTGTCTGAATGACCGTAGCGACGGCGTCGCGAGTGGTTCCTGCAATAGGCGAAACGATGGCGCGGTCATGGCCGGCCAACGCGTTAAGCAGCGAGCTTTTGCCGACATTGGGGCGGCCCAACAGCACGACGGCGGGCAGCATATCCAGCGATTCCCATTGCACGGCATGGCTTTGGGCACGGGCGATGTCGGCGGCGATGGCGGCGATCTGCCGTTGCAATTCGGCAGGCGAGATGAACGAAACATCAGGTTCATCGCTGAAATCTATGCCAGCCTCCACCAGCGCCAGCATGTCGCCCAACCGGTCGCAAAGTGTTTGGCACCAGCGGTGCAGAGCGCCATCGCGCAGTGCGGCGGCGGCGCGCAGTTGTCGTTCGTTTTCAGCGCCGATGGTGGCGGCAATGCCTTCGGCCTCGGTAAGATCGCATTTGCCATGAAAAAAGGCACGGGCTGAAAACTCCCCCGGCTCGGCCTGCCTTGCGCCTGCGGCCAGCACGGCATCAAGAACCATCTGCGCCAGCGCAGCTCCGCCCGGCAGGTGCAATTCCGCGGAATCTTCGCCGGTAAAGCTGTGCGGCGACTTAAATAAAATCAGCCCGGCGGCAATCGGCGGGTGCAGTAACTTTGCGGCCAGCCAGCGGCGGGCCTGCGGAACCGCAGCCAGCGTTACTTGTGAGCCGGCGATTTGCCAGGAGTCGGGGCCGCTGAGGCGCACAATGCTTCGGCGGGCCACACCCATGGGCGAACTGATGGCGGCAATGGTGTCGTGCTCGTACATGCGGGCATTGTAACGCAGCCGGCACGTTTACCGCTTGCATGCCGCGGCGATAAACGCGCGAACATCCGCCGCGAGCCTGGCACGCTGGGTGGCCGGGTGGTAAAGCATGTGCCCGCCCAGAAAAAACTTTTCGCTGATATTGGACTCAAGCGTCGGGTTAAGCCCCAGGTGATCAAACGTATAAATGGTGGCTAAAAATGGCGTGGCCAAGTCAAAATAGCCGCTGCAAACCATTACCTTCATGGCGGGATTGCGCACCATGGCGTGGCGCAGGTTATCGGTTACGGTTAGATAGCCCGATCCGCCGGGGCCAAAGTTCCATGGAAACACATCGCCCGAAAGAGCCCGGTAGCGCGAATCGTTTTTATAATGCAGGTATTGACGCACATAAATGTTAAATGCGCTGGTGAAGGGCGCTACAAACCCCTGCATGGCCGGGTCAAAACCGGTGCGGCCCAGCGTGGGGTTGTCGTTGTAGGCGGTGAGGCGCGTATCCATGCGACCGATGATTTCACGTTGGCTCTGCAGCAGACGCGCCTCAAACGCCGATGGGGCAATGCGCAAGTTGCTCAGCAGCACATATCGTTCGGAAAGACCGGTAAATGCTGCAAGTTGGGCGGCAATTGCATGCCGCTTGGCACTGCTTAGCGAGTCGCCGGCGGCCAGCGCGGTGGTGTAGTCGGTCAAAGCCCAGTGTTCGGCGGCGGCAAGGGTTTGATGAAAGTGCTGCTCCATCGCGGGCGAGAGCTTATGGTGATACCAGGCGGCAGCCGTGTAACTGGGAACAAACAGAGGGTAGGGGGTATCGTTGCCTTCGCCGGTGCTTATGGTTTGAAAGTTGAGGATGGATGAAATCAGGATAATGCCATTAAGGTTAAGGCCGTCGTGGTTGCCGAGATAATCAGAGAGTGCCGCGGCCCGCGTGGTTCCATAGCTTTCGCCGGCAAGAAAAATCGGCGAAGCCCAGCGGTTGTAGCGGTTGAGGTAGGTTTGTACGAAATTGCCCAGCGATTGTACGTCCTGCATGACGCCGTCAAACGCCGACTGCGGTACGCCTGGAGCCGGGTTGCTGTAGCCTGTACCAACCGGGTCTACAAAAACCAGGTCGGTGGCGTTAAGCCAGGTGTCAGGGTTGCTGACCAGTTGATAGGGCGGCGGCGGCGCCGAACCGTTGGGATTGAGTTTGAGAATAACCGGGCCGGCGCACCCGATGTGCAGCCAAACAGCCCCGGCGCCCGGCCCTCCATTGAATGCAAAAGTCAGCGGCCGATGGCTGCTGCCGCGGGTGGGGTGATCTTTGGTGTAAGCCACGAAAAATATGTGAGCCATAAGCTTGCCGCTGCGGTTAAAAATGGGCATCAGACCGGTGGTTGCGGTATATGCGAGCGGTTTGCCATCAATGGTTATGCTGTGATGCGTCACGATGAGTTGTTCGGCGTTGGCTGCCGGTAGGTGCCCGATCATGGCATGCGGCGCGGGTGGGGTTTTAGCCGTCATGTGCGAGGTTGCCTTGGCGCCCGCAGGCGGATGGGCGGGTAACGTTGCCGGTGCGGCTGCGGTGAGAGTTTGGGGCGCTGCAACCCATAGCGCCGCAGCGACGGAAATAGTCAGAAACATAGATCGGAACAGGCGTGGCATAAAAAATCGCAGCATCAGGTACCTCAAGCAAAGGGTGTGACAGAGCATTAGTGTCGTGCCATAGCGCCAAGGCTTATAGCAGCGGTATATAGCGTGCTTCAGCATTATGCAACTGCGACGGCGCATCAGGGCTGCAACGCTCGCAAAGTCACGCACGGGCTTCGAGTTATTGTTGCCGCCGGCGAATGAGCTTTTCGGCGAAGGCCGCGAGGCGGCAGTGCCGCCAGAGCAGGGAGGTCCCAATAGTTGATTGCCGCCCGCGGAGGCCTGTCGCGGCAGCTCCGGGAGATTTCACCAGCCTTGGTTAAACGGCAGTGCAGGATGATGGAGGGGCTTCGCGGGCGGGGAGAGCCTGGTATGCCTGGGCGTAGCCCCATGAAGCGATCATGGGGCTGGGGTTTTAACGTTCGCACTGGGATATAGGTTATTTAACTTCGGCAAGTTGGCGGCTCAATAGGGTGTCGGGTAATGTGTGCCCGCCCCAATAAATCAAATCGGAACGCCTCCCGGAAAATTGGAGGACGGTAATAATTCGGGCTGGATCGTGGGAGCTAAGCCGCGCATGCAGTTTGTTTAACCGCAATGTTTGCAGGGTGTTGGCGTGCAAGCCACCGCTGGGACTCGAACCCAGGACCTAGGCTTTACGAAAGCCTCGCTCTACCAACTGAGCTACGGCGGCGGGTGGTGAATCATCACCGTTAAAATCAATGCTTTTCATTGATTCTATTGGCGATTGTGCAGGTATCATACCGGCAGGTTGGTATCCAGCCAAGTGTGTCGCCAACGGCGTTTATGCACCTGAGTCGCCGGTATTGGTCGCTGCGAACGGCGCATATGGCGGTGGATGGCAGCGGAGCGGGTCTGCAGGCGCCGTTGGCTTTGAAGCCGCAGTTAGTTTTGTCCCGGCGGCAGCTTCTGCTGCGGGGCTGGGGCATTGGCCGCGTATTCAAAGAAGGTACGGTAATTTTGCCGGAAGTAGCCGGAACTGAACGTCTGGGCGGCGTTGAGCACAATGCCCAGGAAGTTGGCGTTTACCTGCTGGAGCTGGTCGCGGATGCGGCCGACGGTGCCACGGGTAATCATGCCGGCACGCAGCACCGCAATGACGCCGTCCATCTTGGAGGCGAGATTAATTGAATCGGAGACAAACGTTAGCGGTGCAGAGTCGAAAATGACCATATCGAAGCGGCCCTGAAGCTCGTTGAGAACTTCCGGAAACGCACGGTGTTCCGAAATTTCGCCGGGCAGCTTGCTACGCGTACCGGCGCCCATGATGGCGAGGTTTGGCAGTTCGGCACTGGCGACGATGGCTTCTTCCAGTGAGGCTTTTTTGCTTAGCACATCGGCAATGCCGACGGATGGCACATTCGGATAGATTTTGTTAAGAGCCGGGCGATAACAATTCATATCAACGAGCAGCACACGCAGGTCGCTAAGGGCCATGCCAATAGCGAGGTTGCTGGCAACAGTGGTGGCTCCTCCGCCGGGCGAAAAGCTCGCTACCAGCACGGTGCGAAGCGGTCGGCCGAGGGAAATAGCTGCGAGGCGGCCGCGAACCTGCCGGAAGGATTCCGCCGTCATGGAAGCGGGGCTGGTGCGTACGCAGGTCATGGGGTTGCCATGGAGCATGGGGTCGTCGGCGTGATCGGGGATGAAGCCGAGCATGGGCATCCGCATGACGCCGGTAATATCGCGTGGTGTACGCACGCGGGTGTTGGTAAGTTCCAACAGGTAGGCAAGGCCGATGGCCAGGGCGAGGCCGATGAGGCCGCCGCCAATAAGGAACTGCGGAATCCGCGGGAACGACATTTTGGTGGGGGCTGTTGCGGGCAAATATTCTGAAACGCGAGAGGCGTCGGTGGTGCGGCGCAACTGCAGCATAATGGCGCGGTCGGTAAGTTGCGCCAAGAGCGCCTGCTGGCTCTTAAGCCTTGCGGCGCGGGCGTCGTACTCAGCCAGAGCGGCATCGAGGTCGTTAACCAGCCGCTGTTCGGAATCGCGTCGGTGCATGGTGTCGGCGAGTACTGCCTGCGCGGCTACCATGGCGGCCTTGGCGGATTGCTCCATTTGCAGGCGGGCTTTGACCTCCAGTCGCTGGCGCGTCTGGTCAATCTGCTGTTGCACGCTGGCGATGCGAATGTCCATCTGCCGGGTGGCTGGGTAATATTGGCCCAATGTTTTGACATCCACATCCCGCTGCTGCTGCAGCGACAGCAGGTTGGATTCCAGCGAACGCAGGTTGGGATCGTTGGAAATAAGCTGCTGCATGTCCGGTGTAAGTTGCAGGGTGTTGTTTTTTACCTGCTGCGCTATGCTGTCGTAATCTTCCTGCAACTGGTTGGCTCGAATTTGTGACTGAATGACCAGAGTATTAAGCTGCGCCAGCGTACTGGCAATAACCGAGTGCTGCTCAATAAGGCCTGGAATGTCATGCGAGCGGCGGTAGGCTTCGAGCGATTGTTGCATATCGTCTACCTGCTGCTGCATCTTGGCCTGAGCCTGCGACACCGCTCGCGCGTTATTCTGCAGTTCCTGCTTTTCTTGTTCGCGCAGCGTGGCTTGGTAAACGCGTCCAACGGCGGTTACAAGTTGCGAGGCTTCTTCCGGGTCGTGCCAGGCCAGCGAGATAGTAAAAAGGCCTGAATGCGGCACCGGGCCAACCGACAGGGCCTTGGCCAGGGCGCTGGCCGGGTCGGACGAATGGGCTTCAAGCCAGGTGCTTTTAAGGTTGGGGTTGTTTGGGTCTTGATAGTTGCGCTGAAACTCAACTTGGTTAATGGCGGCATTGAGCACCTGCGGGCTTAAGATTAATTGCACCTGCCGATTGATAAACCGCAGAATTTCGGTGCTGTCGGGCGCGGCCGAGCCGACCTGGCGCGACTGGAGCGGACTGGATTGAATAGGCTTAACCTGGAAATATTCGGTGGCGGTCCAGCGGGGGTCCCATTTAAGGAATGCCACGTAAAGCATAGCTCCCACAAGCAGGCCCAAGAGTGTGATGATCGCTATAACCCACCGGTATCGCTTGAGAATATAGCCCACCTTGGGCGTGGTGCTCATGGGGGCCATCTCGTTGGGGTTAGCGCCAAAGGTTAATGCGGTGGTTTGTGACATAAATATAACCTCAAGTCCTATTCCAGGGGGCACCTTAGGCGGCGAACAATCCGGTTAAAAAACCGTGCGGTACTATACCCGGCCCGCCAAAAAAACTACAAGTCTGCCGGGTTTTTTCCAAAGCAAGGCTTTACGCCTGCCCCGCGGCAGTTGCCAACCAAAACGATGGTTACCGGCATCCTGTTTTATCGGCTAAAATGACTGGTCATCCTTTACGTTTTATAGGACGATTCTGCGAAATTAACTCCGCATCGGGGCATCGGCGATACCACCTGCACGACGCTGGCTAACTTTTGATGCCACTGGCGACACGGCCGCAAGCGGTAAGCATTATATCGCGCCTTACGGCTCGCCGCCTGCATTTGGAATGAGGCATATTGGGTGGAGGCTGCCAATAAACGGAGCATCAGGGCCACAGGGGCCGCATTTGAAAATGGCTCGCCACGAATTCCGGGCAAATTGCCACCGGCAAGCCAGTGGTTAAATAGGACAGGGGGCTTGGGCTGCATCGGGCGGGTTATGATAACTCGCCCCCGCGCGGTCCAAAAAATCGGCGGACTTTTTAGGGGCGATTTTTTCGCAACAGTTGACAACTCGCCGGTAATAAGTAAACTTTTGGATTCGTTCCTGCGGGCTGATTGCAGCCCGCAACAGCCAAACCGGCAGGTGGCATTGGGGGTTCTCGTGCCAAATACGCCAGGCTGAAGAATATTTTTGTCGGCGGCTGCGGCCTGCCAGAGTGTGAGTGAACAATGCCTGAACAAAAAAGCAAGTCGGATGTTAAACTGGTTCGCAGTATTCGTACGACGGCCGGCCGTACCACGTTGGCCAAGGTAGGCCATACCGATAACCGCTGGTATGTGGTGGATGCCGCCGACAAAAGCCTTGGCCGCCTGGCCAGCGAGGTTGCCACGCGTTTGATGGGCAAGCACAAGCCCATTTATACCCCCACGGTGGATGTCGGCGATCATATCATTATTATCAACACAGCAAAGCTGAAGGTAAGCGGGCGCAAATTGGCCCAGCGCGAGTATGATTACTACACTTATTACCCCGGTGGACGTCGCGTGCGGCCGCTGGCGGAAATGCTCGCCAAGCACCCCAACACCGTCATGCGTATGGCGGTGCGGCGCATGCTTCCGAAAACGCGCATGGGTGTGCAAATGCTGCGCAAGCTCAAGTGCTATAAAGATCAGACCCATGTTCATGCGGCCCAGCGGCCCGAAGCGCTTGCAGTGTAAGGTATTGAGGCAACAAGCCCCCTTCGGCATGTATAGCGCTGATGGGGTTAGAAATCTTTGACGAAGAGTCATGTAGAGGTAAAAATGTCGGAAACCGTTTCAAGCAGTGTTGAAAAAGCTCCAGCCGCCCGCGGCAAAGTCACCGTGAATGGCAAAGTATATTATTGGGGCACCGGACGGCGCAAGTCTTCGGTGGCGCGTGTTCGCATTACGGCCGGCGAAGGCAACTTTTTGGTCAACAAGCGCACCGTGGATGAGTTTTTTACCGAGCCGCAGTCGCGAACCGTTGTGCGTGCGCCGCTGTTTACCGCCAATGCCGCAGCCGGGCTGGATGTAATCGTCAATGTAAAGGGCGGTGGTATTACGGGTCAGGCCGGGGCCATTGTACAGGGCTTGGGACGGGCATTGTCGCTGTACGATGCATCGCTGCGTAAAAATATTCAGTCGGCCGGGTTTCTTACCCGCGATAGCCGCATGAAAGAACGTAAAAAGTACGGTCTGCGAGGTGCTCGCAGGGCGTTTCAGTTCAGCAAACGCTGAGCCTGCGACTGCTGGCGGTATGTTTGCCGTCTTGTGCGGCTGTCGAACGATGCAATCTGCAAAAGCCTTCGCCCTCGCGAAGGCTTTTTTTATTGAATGGTCTGCGGATGCAATCGCGGATAACATTGCCGATGCTGCCCTATGGGCGCTGTGGCGAAGATGGCGGCCGATGCCCCGTGGGTTCACCTGCCTGATGTTTTGAGGTTATGTGCCGGATATTCCGTTAGATAATATTATTGCAGCGCCGACGCAGGAACCTGATGCCGGCTTCTGGCCGGAAAGCCGAATGCTGCTGCGGCTTGCCTCGCCTACGATTGCAGCAATGACATCGCTTACCGCGGCGCAATTTTTAGATGGCTGGATGCTCTCACGGTTGGACCAGCATGGTGCGGGGGTAAACCTGGCGGCATCGTTTAATGGCGGCCTGCTGGCTTATGCGCTCATCTCATTTTTACTGGGGTTTGCAACGTGCGTTTCATCGCTGGCAAGCCAAAGTCTGGGCCGCAACGAACCGCGTCAAGCAGCCATTTATGCGTGGCAGGGCATGTGGCTCTCGGCGCTTACGGCGCTGATTTGCTGGCCGCTGATTCCATTTGCGGGCGATTTATTTTGGCTCGTGGGGCACCACGGAGTGCTGCTGCAGAAAGAAACGCTGTACTTTCGCTTCGCCCTGGCATCCGTGCCGCTGACGTTTGGCATGTCGGTTTTGGGTAGTTTTTTTATAGCGGTGCGGCGACCTGTTTATCAGTTTATCGCCGGCGGGTTGGGTAATGGCGTGAATCTGCTGCTGGATTGGGTGCTGATCTTTGGGCATTGGGGTTGCCCCCGGCTGGGTTTGCTGGGGGCAGCGATAGCATTTTTGGCGGGGGCCGCGGTTTCGCTGGCGGCGGTGGCCGTGGTGTTTTTAAGCAAAACTTATCGCCGCGATTATGGCACACTCGAGGCATGGAAACTGCAGCCACAGCACGCCTGGCGATTGCTGCGAATAGGTGCATTTGCCGGGGTGCAGATTGCGAGTGATACGCTCTCGTGGGCGATTTTCAGCATTGCGGTTGTAGATCAGTTTGGCCCGGTAGCCGCAGAGGCAACGAGTGTCGTGTTCCGGTACACGATGCTGTCGTTTATGCCGGTGGTGGGTTTAGGTGCGGCGGTAACGGTAATGGTTGGGCAGAAAATCGGTGCCGGCGATAAGCCCGGAGCCAGACGCGTGGCCCGCCGCAGTCTTATCTTTGCCATGGCCTACATGGGCCTGTGCGGCGTATTGTTTGTGGTGCTGGGCGGGCCGCTTGCCCAGCTTATATTAACCCGGCCGGTGGAAGTACATCTCGTGCAGCGGCTGCTGCTGATTGCGGCTGCATTTCAAATTTTTGACGCCATGAACATTACGTTCATGGGGGCTTTGCGTGGCGCGGGCGATACGCTTGTTCCTGGCATTGTTACGGGTGTGCTTTCATGGGGTGTTTGCGTGCTGGGCGGCTGGGTGGTGGGGCGGTTGGCGCCGGCGTGGGGGGCGCAAGGCTCCTGGATGATGGCTGCCATTTATGCGTCGCTGCTGGGCATTTTTGCGGCGATTCGCTGGCGAGCCGCCACATGGGAAAAGTTCAACATACTTGGGGCGCGGCTCAAGCCGGTGCCATAACCACTCGACATACTCGCCTTTTACCAACCTGCAGCACCGGCTCGCCTTCAATGGTGAGTTGCTCTTTGGGATCGCTGATTTTGCGCCCGGCAAAAATGACTCCGCCGCCTTCAACGAGGCGGCGCGCTTCGCTGGTGGAGGGCGCAAAGCCCGCTTCTTTAATAAGCGTAAGCACGCCGATGCGGCCATCTTTTAGGAGTGCGGCGCTGATGATGTGCTGGGCGATTTCGCTCGGCAGTTCGCCGCCGGCAAAGCGCCGGCGAAAGTCTTCGGCGGCGCTTTGTGCGGCCGGCGCCGAATGAAATTGCTCGACAATAAGC
>JAJXZA010000137.1 GCA_021780285.1 Planctomycetota bacterium | reverse complement strand
TACGCCGCATTCATCGCACACGCTCTTAACGCGAAATATCACGTCACCGGCGTATTCTTGAAGCGTGTAGTTGATGGACGATTCAAAATTGGTCTGGCTGCCGTCGTAATCCACGCCAAGCCCGCCGCCGACATCAAGGTATTCCATACCAGCGCCGGCACGGGCGAGTTCGGCATACACGCGGGCGGCTTCGTTAAGGGCGTTTTTGACGGTGCGAATATTGGTAATCTGGCTGCCTAAATGAAAGTGCAGCAGCTTGATGCAATCCTGCATGTCGCGTTCTTTAAGGTAATCGAGCGCTTTGAGTATTTCAGCGACAAACAGGCCGAACTTGCTGCGGGCACCGCCCGAACTCTCCCACCGGCCGCTGCCGCGCGTGGCCAGTTTTACACGCATGCCCATGCGCGGGCGTACGCCGTGCTTTTCGCCGTACTTAATCAGCAGTTCCAATTCGGTAAACTTTTCGATGACGGGAATAATGTTCTTGCCGATTTTTTGGGCCAGCACCACGGTTTCAATGAACTCATCATCCTTAAACCCATTGCAGATGATAGGCGTATCGCGTCCATTGGTAAGCGCCAACACCACCAGCAGTTCCGGTTTGCTGCCGGCCTCAAGTCCCCAGCCGAACTTGCCGCCGATGTCGAGTATTTCTTCGACCACATGCCGCTGCTGATTCACCTTGATCGGGTAAACGCAAATATAGCGGCCCTGATAATTGTTTTCGGTGATGGCGTTGTTAAAGGCCTCGTGCATTTCGGTAAGACGGTGCCGCAAAATATCGCTGAAGCGTATGAGCGTAGGCGGTTGAATGCCCCGCAGAATCAACTGATCGGTAAGTTTTTTCATGTCAATGGAGCGGCTGGGATTTTTTTCGGGATGCACCGCGACGTGTCCCTCTTCATTGATGGAAAAATATCCCTTGCCCCAATGCGATACATTGTAAAGCTCGTTGGAATCCTGTACCGACCACGCGTTGAGAATGTTCATTGCTTCCCCGGTAATTGGGCGCCCACACGCGCCGCGCGCCGCACCGGCAGATGGCTGCATCGCCACAGGCCGCCGCTGCAAGTTCAATATGATACATGCGCCCGGCAAAAATACTCAATCACTGCGGAGACTATGGGGCTGCCAGCTTTTCCGGCGTGGTGCGAAAACCAATTCCTGGGGGGCGGGCATCTTGCCCGCTTTACATCATGTCGGGCGAGACGCCCGACCCCCGGAGCCTAAATGGTCGCGCGGCATTTGACCATTCGCCACATTGATTGGCAGACCCGTTGGGCGCGACCCAAGGTCGCGGCTTTATGGCGTGGTAGTTGTCGGGGTCATTGCACAACAACCCAATTGAATAACAAATATCCCGCGGTATTCGTCCTACGCCGGTCATCTACTTTTTATCGCCGGTCCATCGCCGGCATCGCGGCTTAAGCGATCGTCCCCGCTGTCAGCGAACAACCAAACCGCCGCTGCACCTGCTGCAGCCATTGATGCACCTTGGCTTGATTGACATAAAAATAGACGCTGTTGCACTGTCGGCGGCTGTCTACCAATCCGGCCCGGCGCAAAATCTTGAGGTGATGCGAGACCGTGGGCTGAGTAAGCCCCAGTTCTTCAGCCAGTTCCACGACGTTATACATTTCGCGGCATACCGGCTGCTGCGGCAGAATTTGCATTATTCGAAGACGGTTAGGTTCGCCCAAAGCCTGAAATACGCGGGCGAAGCGCGCATCGCCGGCAACGCTTCGGCTTACGGCCGCCGTACGATTCCGTAAACGTTTACCCACCCCAACCCGCAAGACGTTCATGCATGCGGTTCCTTGCTCAGCGGCGGCAAATTCAGCGCCTTGACCACTTCAATGCCCGAGTCCGCCGCCAAAGCATCCATGGCTTCCGCGGTTGGGGGTGCATCCAATTTCAACAGCATCAGCGCCTTGTCGCCCTTGCGACTGATGGTCATATCGGCAATGTTGATCTGCATACGGCCAAACGTATTGCCCACCAGACCAATCACGCCAGGCTTGTCGCGGTTGACGATCAGCACCATCGGCCCGGCCGGGACCATGTCCATCCAGTAGCCCTTGATGCACAGCACCCGCGGCAGATTATCGGCAAATACGGTGCCGATGATGGTGTGCTTGCGGTCGCCATCCACAATTTCCAGTTCAATGCTGTGCTGTATGGCTCGCTGGCTCGCCTGGCCCAGCGTTTCAAGGCGAAGGTTAATGCCGCGCTGCTCCGCCAGGTGCAGTACATTTACCACGTTGAGCGGTTCAGAAATAAACGCCTTGAGCAGTTCAATAATACCCAGCCGCTGGAGCGTCGGAGCAATGCGCTTGGGCAATTCGCCATTGGTACGCAGCGTGACGGTGCTGAAGCCCTTGTCGGCAATGGCGCCCAGAATAATGCCCATGCGCCGCGCCAAGTCCGCATACGCCTGTTCCTGCTCGGAAAGGTTAAGGTCTATGCCGCCGGCATTGACCGCTCCCTGTATGCCGTCGCCCCGGAGGTAAAGCAGCAACTCGTGCACCGCATCCACCGACACGGCGCTCTGCGCCTCGGCCGTGCTGGCGCCAAGGTGCGGCGTCAAAAGTACTTTGTCACCAAGGCCAAAGAGAGGATGATCCTTCGGCGGCGGCTCCTGATCGTAAACATCTATGGCAGCTCCACCAACATGGCCCGATTTAATGGCCTCGGCAAGCGCCGCCTCATCAATAATGCCGCCGCGGGCGCAGTTGATAAACCGCACGCCTTTGCGGCAACGGGCCAACCGCCCCGCGTCAATCAAGCCTTTTGTTTTATCGCCCGGCACATGGACCGTGATGTAGTCGCACTGGGGCAGCAGCTCATCGAGATCGCGAATCATACGGACCTGGCCATCCATCGCCGATTCAGCAAAGAAAAACGGGTCATAGGCCAACACCTTCATCTCAAGGCCGATCGCCCGCTTGGCCACCGCCCGCCCAATACGACCCAATCCGATGATGCCCAGCGTTTTTCCGGCAAGCTGCGTTCCCATGTACTTATTTCGCTCCCACAGCCCGGCGCGAACATGGGCGTCAGCACCCGCAACCTTACGCGAAAGAGCCAACATAAGCGCCACGGCATGCTCGGCGGTGGTAATGGTGTTGGCGTCGGGGGTGTTCATCACCAGTACACCCGCCCGCGTGGCCGCTTCTACATCAACGTTGTCCACACCCACGCCAGCACGAGCTATGCCCTTGAGCCGGCCCGGTTTGGTCAGGTCGTCGGCTTTAATCTTCACGCCGCTGCGAATAATCACGCCATCGTAATTGCCGATCACACCGGCAAGTTCACCGGGGTTCCACTTGGGTTGATTGGTAAACTCCACATCGGGCTGCTGTTTGAGCAGTGCCAGGCCTTCTTCGGCAATTTTGTCCGCTACGAGTATTTTGAACATGAAACTTTCTCACTAACCAACGAGCCATCCGGGCAAACATCGCCCGAACCAAGCATAGAAGTATATGGAAAACCCGGCCCAGCGCAAAGCGTTCTTCGATAAATCCTCAATCGGGGGCTTGGCAATTTTTGCGCGCGGCCCGGGATCATGCCGATTTTAGCGGCATCCCGGGCGCTTTTGCTGGGTACAAGGCGCTGGCTGCCCGCCTTGCTCTGAAGCGGATCGCAGAATCCCACACTCGGGCCGATGCAGACAAGACGTCTGCGTTACCGGCAGAGCCGGCTGGCCGCCCGGAAAAATTGCCAGGCCCTCAATCGGCCACTCTGAAACCCGCTCCGAGATAATTTCATCAGGCAGGGAGCGGGTCATGCAGCCGGTTTGCCCGAAAATCGCATACACCATTGCATCAGTTCTGGAAACGCATCCAGCGTGCCGGCGGCCATGGCCGATGCCAGCGGATTCATCAATACCCGCGAAAATATGTTGCCGGCCAGATAACGGTTGGCAAACTCCCGATGCCACAGGCGGCTGTAGGCACGGCCCGCCTCATCAGGCTTGGAGCAGCAATCGCCATACGCCAATATTGTTTGGGCGAGCAGGCGACCTGAAAGCATGGCCAGCGTCATACCTTCGCCAACCAGCGCATGCACCTCACCGGCCGCATTGCCAACAAAAAACCGTCCATCGCGGTACGTTTGCCGCACGCCCGGCGCCAGCGGACCGCTGGCGTAAAACGGACTCATGGGTTGGCTGCGAGCCAGCATGCGACCAAAATGCGGATTTACAAGTTTGACCTGCCGCAGAACCCCTTCAGGCCCGCCCGCTGCCTGCATGGCGCTGCGGCTGGCCACGCAGGCAAAGTTATATCGTCCCGGGCGACCTTCACACCCAAGACGCCCCTCGGTCGCTTCGCTGGTGCGGATTAAACCTGCATACACGCCGCGCATTCCGCCGATGGCCGTGACGTCATCCGGCAGGTCGGCAGATGAGAGATGAGTCTTAAAACATAGGTAGCCGCGATGGGCCACCGCATCGCTGGGGCCATGTGCCATGTCGCCCCGTGCCGCCAGACCATGCGCCAACACCACCATACGCGAACGTAGAGGCGTCCCCTCGCGTCTTTCAATCGTAAAACCGCACGCGGCACCGCCGATAACGCGAACTACGTGGCAAGGTTGAAAGATTGCGGCCCCAAACTGCCGGGCCTGCTGTAACAGCATGTCATCAAGCGTGTCGCGGGCAATCGCCCGTGGATACTCGCCGGCGGCATCGGGACAAAAACTTCCCTCCACAACCGGGGCATACGGTGGGCATACCCAGACCCGCCGCATCGCCGGCCCGGCAACCGAATCGAAAGCGCTAAGCAAACCGATATCGGCCAACGCCACCCGCGCTGCCGCCGACAAAAACTCTCCGCAAACTTTTTGCCGCGGAAAGGTCTTCTGCTCGACCAGAGCCACGCGCACGCCGCCCCGCGCCAGCAGGCCTGCCGCAACGGCGCCGGCCGGCCCGCCGCCAATGACGACAATATCAAATTGCAAGTCTTGCATGGCACAGCAATCCATCTGGCGCAGTCAGCCCGGCGGTATTCATCGCCTGCGTCTCGAACGCACGCCCGACAATCCCGGTGGCACAATCGTCTCTTGGGCACACCAATTAGACGCCCGAGGCGAGCAAAGCGCCCACCTTTTTGGCCAATTTTGTCTTACCCGCCTCAGTGAGCTTTTGCTCGAGGATCTTACCCACCTGATACCAGTTGCTCTCCTGAACAAATGAACCCGCCCATCGCGGCGGCGGTTTAATGTGGGTCCAAGTCTGTTCATAGAGCGTGAGCACGCGATTGGGATGATTCTCATTTTCGAGTATGGCCGCGGCCTTGGCGAGCGCTGGCCGTACAAAAGGTCCCGCGTTGGCAAAACGATCAATGACATCCATGTAACATTGCCCGGCGCGGTTGGGCTTGCCGGCCTTTTCCCACATGGCCGCCTGATGCATGCGCACGTTGGCCGCCAGATCAAAACGCTTCTGCTCAAAGAGCGTAAAAGCCTTATTCCACAGATCATTCTGCTCTTGCACATTACGCACGGTCTCAATCATGGGAGATACCACCGCCATTGCAAAGTCGGGATACAGCGTTCCACAAAATCGCATGAGCTTGCCGGCCCAGTATTCTTTCTGTGAATACGTCAGTTTATGCTTAACGGCCAGTGCCCGCACCGAAAACCACGCCGGCGCATAACCATTGCATTGGCTCACCGCCGCATAGAGCAGGTCCAACTCGCTGCGAACCGTGGCGCCGCGACTGGCCGCCGCAGGCGCCCGCACATCGCGTGGCAAGGCCGGCGGCGCAAATGCGCCGCCATGCAGCGTGCTCACAATCAGGCGGTCAGCCGCATCGGTAAGGGCGGTGGCGTTCCAACGTTCTTGGTCGGTCGTATGAATTAACTGCCCGGAGAGCGAAATATATGTGTCGGGTACCTGCCTCCGGGATACCGGGTCAAGCGTTTGGCCTAAAATGCCCTGGTACTCAGCGTGCCGCCCCACATTAAAATTCCACCAGCCATGAGTTCCCTGCGCCTGCAAAAATCCCACCCAGGCATGCCCCACGACGCCATCTAAACCGGTATCGTAGGCCGATGGCACGCCAATGGCCTTGGCAACTTCAGAGGCAAAATACGCCTGATCAGCACATACGCCGCCATAAGCCAGAATATTCGGCAGATTAAAACCATGGCTATCAAGGCGTGTAGTTCTCCCCGACTTTAGAGCGCTATAATCGTATTGTATCTTAAAGAACAAGCTGCCCACCAACGGATTGCCATGATACCGCGCCAATGCCCATTTCAGGTTGGGAATGCTGGACGTTGTATCCACGATATATTCCAGCAATTCCGCCGGCACATGCTTAATGCCGAAGTACATCAAGTTTTGATGATCAACGTAATACTTAAAGAGCTCGACTGGATCAGGCGACGTTGCGGCATTTTCATTTATTTGCACGCGCAGCGGCTGGTAAAGCACCACGCATATGGCGCTGGTAAGATTGGGGTATTGCGCCGCCTCCGCACCGACCGCCTTGTGCAGATGCTCCAACATAGCCAGTTCATCGGATACCTGCGGCGTGCCGGGCTGTATCAAAAATAAAAGCGTCTGGGCAAGTTTCGGTTTTTTTGTCAAATAGCGCAACAACCGCGTTCGCGTCGTTCGGTCTTGCACCTGACGCAATGCGTCAATAAGCCGCAGCGTATAATCTACATGCCGAAACAAAATAGGCTCACTCGATGGCCCGTAGGCCGTCACCTGGTCAAATAATACGCCGGTTTGCTGCTCGGCCTTGGCAAAGGAACCACCTTCCTGCAGCTTGCTCATAATGTGGCCAAGCTGATGCGTAACGTACGCAGGCAGGTTAATTCGCAGGTGTGCGGTCGGTGATGGCGACGCTCCTACGACCACTGCGGCCCACAAAGCGACAGCGATACCCGCGATACCAAGCGATAATTTCATTGCAAAACCTCCGGCTACATCATGTCTAAGCACACGTTTCGAACTGTGTTCGGCGCCATAGTTAGGCATTAACTTACACCCATGCCGGATATTTAGCGTACCTTCCGCTCCCATACCCGGTCAACCAAGCCGCGACTGGCTCCGCGGCCGGTTGGACAGCAGCTCACTTGCCGTTGAACGTCCCGGTTCATACTATGGCGGTATGAATGAGTGTGCCCTCGAGTTAAACCCGTGGCGAGCCTTTAATGCCGCCTGACCCACTGCCCGAATTTTTGGCGGACATCGCTGCGTCGCCCGTTGTCAACGAGCTTATCTCACGGCTTACCGGGCCGCGGCGCCATGCCCCGGCAACCGGTCAATGGGGCAGTTGCGCACTGGCGCTTGCGGCCATAGTGCAGCATAAATTACGCCGCCCTATGTTGGTGCTTACTGCACATCTCGACGATGCGGACGATGCTTTAAGTCAACTGCAATTTTTTCGCCAAGGCTGCGAGGCCGCGCTATTTCCCGCCTATGAGGTGCTTCCCGGCGAAAGCAATGTATCGCAGGAATTGGTTTGCGATCGCCTGGAACTGCTCAATCGGCTTGCCGCAGACAATAATGCCGGACAGCCGTCGTTTATTGTTGCGCCGGTGCAGGCCATCATGCAGCCCTGCCCTGATCGGGAGCTTGCAGCCCGCCTTATTCAAACCGTTAAGCCTGCCATGCCCATCGCCCGCGATGCCCTGCTTGAATGGCTCGGTGCTAACGGGTACACCCGTCTGGAGGCGGTGGAAGACGCCGGCGACTGTGCCGTTCGCGGCGATATTGTGGATGTCTGGCCGCCCGGCCGAACTGAACCTGTCCGCATAAGCTTTTTTGGCGACGAAATTGAGAAACTCCACAGCTTTAACCCCGAAACGCTTGGCCCAACCGGCGATCTGACCACGATAAACCTGCTGGCAATCGAGCGGCAAGCCTCATGGCCTGTTGAGCAGACCTGCAGCCTTCTGCGATACCTTTCGCCGGAAACCATCATCTGGCAGATTGAACCGGCCGAAATGCAGGAGCAGGCCAAAAGCTATTACGATAAACTCACCGATGCCCGCGGCGTTTACTCACCCGACGCGGTGCGAAACGGAGTTGCAAAGTTTGCTCATGCTGAAATGCACCAGTTTGGCTTTAATGCAGCCGATGCCGTGCGACTCCCTTGCCGGTCCGTGCAGGCGTTTGACACCCAAGCGGATGCCGCCCTCGCCGAGCTGGCTCATTTGGCCGCATCCAATCGTCTTTACGTCCTGTGCGGCAATCATTCCGAGCGGACTCGGCTCATAGACCTTCTGGATGTTAAGCAGCCCGGCAGTTCAGCCAACATGGGCATACTGGTGGGCGAATTGGCTATGGGGTTTCGATGGCGGTTGGGAGCGACCGTGAGCGTTAACTCCCAGGCTCAGAGCCAAGTTGACGACAATGAAGATGCCGCGGACATCGAGGCGGCTCGCTGGCTCATCTTGGTTGGCCATCACGAGATATTCCACCGGCATCATCAGCAGCGGCCGCTGCGCGCGCTGCAGGGCGCCCGCCCCATAGACACCTTTTTGGATCTGCGCGAGGGCGATTATGTGGTGCATGTGCAGCATGGCATCGCCAAATACATCGGATTAAACAGCATTGTACGCGATGGAAAAACCAACGAATTCCTTACGCTCAGCTTCGCCGGCGACACCAAGCTGCAGGTGCCCGTCACACAAGTTCACCTCGTGCAAAAGTATGTGGGCAACCCGCAGGGACGACCGCAACTGTCGGTATTGGGCGGCGCCGGCTGGGGCAAACAGAAGGAAAAGGCCGCCGAAGCCATTGAAAAGCTGGCGGTTGAAATGCTGGAAGTGCAGGCCGCACGGGCACAGCATCCCGGCGTTGCTTACCCAGCCGATACACCGTGGATGAAGGAATTTGAAAATGCCTTTCAGTACGAACCCACCGAAGATCAGGTGCGATGCATCACCGAAATAAAGGAGGACCTCCAAAGCACGCGGCCCATGGATCGGCTCCTTTGCGGTGATGTTGGCTATGGCAAAACCGAGTTGGCCATTCGAAGCGCGTTTAAGGTGTGCGAGGCCGGTAAGCAGGTGGCCGTTCTGGCGCCCACCACGGTTCTGGTCGAACAGCACGAACAGACCTTTCGGCAGCGCATGGCGGGTTATCCGTTTGTTGTGGAGAGCATTTCTCGCTTTAAGAGCACCGGAGCTATTCGACAAATTCTTCAGCGCGCCGCCGCCGGGCAGGTGGACGTACTCATTGGCAGCCACCGCCTGCTTAGCCGCGACGTACAATTTGCCGATCTGGGCCTGCTGGTTATTGATGAAGAGCAGCGATTCGGCGTGGAGCATAAAGAGCGGCTCAAGCACATGCGCCTCACGGTAGATGTGCTTACCATGAGCGCTACGCCCATTCCGCGTACTTTGCATATGAGCCTGCTGGGGCTGCGCGACATATCTAACCTGGCCACACCGCCGCGCAACCGCCGCAGCGTCGTCACCGAAGTTATAGCCTGGGACGGGCCTAGAATTGCCCAGGCTATCAAGCGCGAGTTGGCGCGCGACGGTCAGATTTACTTTGTGCACAACCGCGTCTGGAACATTGACGTAATCGCCGAAAAACTGCGGCAACTCGTGCCGGACGCCCGCATTCTCATAGGCCATGGCCAGATGCCTGACCGCGACCTGGAGCAGGTTATGCACGCCTTCGTAAAGAAAGAAGCCGATATTTTGGTGTCTACCACCATTATTGAAAGCGGCCTGGACATTCCATCCGCTAATACCATGTTCATTCATGAGGCTGAAAACTTCGGCTTAAGCGACCTGCACCAGCTCCGCGGACGCGTGGGACGCTCCAAACATCGCGCTTACTGCTATTTAATCGTCGGGCATGACCGCGTGCTTACCGAAGCCGCCGGCAAGCGGCTTAAGGCCATGGAAGAGTATGCCTCGCTGGGAGCAGGTTTCAAAATTGCTCTGCGCGATCTGGAAATTCGCGGCGCCGGCAATCTGCTCGGTGAAGAGCAGTCCGGCCATATTGCAGCCGTCGGCTACGAGTTGTATTGCCAACTGCTGGAAGAGGCGGTTAAGCGCATTAAAAATCTGCCGCCGGACAAGGCTATTGAGGTGCAAATTGACCTTGGCTTTGCAGGCTCGCTACCGCGAAGTTATGTAGCGTCCGATCGCCAACGAATGGATTTGTACCGCCGCCTCGCACGCTGCTCTACGCTCGAAGGCGTAGGCGAGTTAAGGCAGAACATCAATGACGCGTTCGGCGATTTGCCCCGCCCCGCGCGGGTACTTATTGACCTGACCGAGCTTAAGCTATTTGCCGCTGGCTGGGGCATTCGCAAAATCATTCGCCAGACACCCGATATTGTATTTACGATTGATGATTTGGCCCGCCTGGGACCGCTGCTGGGCAAAGCGCCCGGATCGGTGCGGCCCGTAGACGCCAACACCATTCACCTGCGACTGGCGCCCAATTACTTTGAAGAAGATTCGCTGCTCAACGTATTGCGAAACATGCTCAACCCCACAGCCGCAGCAGCCTCTGCGAAGCCGTCTGACGGAAAGCCGGGCAAAGCTGCTGCAGCGTCAAAAAGCCCGGCGCGCTGAACATAACATCGGGTACCCGGCGTTTGACTTGCAGGCGCAAGCCAGCAGAAAGACTCCCCGCGTTTGAATGGCATATGTACGCGGCTCTACCATACCTTTTTAGTTTACAACTGTTCCAGCCAGGGGTTGCTGCGGCGTTCGGCTCCTATGGTCGTTTCAGGGCCGTGGCCGGGTTTTACCAGCGTATCATCCGGTAATTGCAGCACACGCTTGAGCGAGCGGGCCATATCCGCCGGGCTGGAATCGGGCAAATCGGTGCGGCCAATGGATTGGGCAAACAATAAATCGCCGGCCAGCAGCAGCGATTGGTCTTTGATGTAAAACACGATATGCCCCGGCGAATGTCCCGGCGTGAACATTGCTTCAAGCTGTAGATTGCCCACGGTTATAAGCTGGCCGTCCGCAATGTGCGCATCAGCCTTGCGCGGCGGAATATCAAAGGGCAGAGGCATGAATATGCTTACCGGCTTTATTAATTTAGGCTCATCAAGCGGGTGAATCAGCACCTTAGCGGCGGGATATGCATCCGTCACAACCTTATGGTCGGCAACATGATCCCAATGGCCATGCGTTAAAAGCAGAAATTTGACATCCCAGCCATGATGGCGTGCCACTTTTAACAGCGGTGCAACAGTTGCATGCGGCGCGTCAATTAACGCGGCTTCGCCGGTGGTTTCATCGGCCAGTAAGTATCCGTTGGTGGCAACTGGGCCGCCGGTGTTGGTGTGCAATTTCATAATGGCATTGTACAAAAATTGGGGCCAAGGTCTATGGCTTGAACTTAAGACCACCGCATCACATTGCTCTGAGTGCGAAACCTTCCTTGTTCATCCATAGGTTTCGGCGGCATGGTCAGGCATGCGTTGCAAGCTGCGCATCGCGTCTATCTCACAAATCAACGCATCAAACGCCGCATTCCACGCAGTCAAGATTTCCGCCCCCCCTGCCGTGGGGTTCACATCCAGCACATCATGCAGATGGCGATGACGCTGAATAAACTGACGCATGGAGGGTAAATGTCCATAAAATTCGCCGCGCTGCTGAATCCATCGGGTAATCGGACACTGATCAAACATTTGAAGCTCCAGCTCAACGGTATCCATAGACGCAGCACCCGCAGACTGCTGCAGCTTTGCCAGGCGCTGCGCAACAAAGACCTGACGCGCCAGCAGCGGCATATCTTCCACCGGGTAAATAGCGGGCAGATGGCGCTGATCAATCTTCAATGACTGTAGAAATGCAATCATATCATCCTCAGGCTGAGGTCGAGCCAACCAATACCCCTGAATACGCCGGCCACCAA